>DAMAVY010000468.1:0-2697 GCA_032077725.1 Clostridium sp.
GTTCAGTAGCTGCAATTCCATTTGTGTATAAATGTTGATGAATCCCTGCATCACTAAATTTCTTTACAACAGAATAATATTTTTCAATCTCCATGAATGGCTCTAAATAAACGTAGGCAACTCCAGTGGGTTTCTTGTGGATGGAAAGAAGCAAATCAATATCCTTCTCATAAAATTTAGTGCCCCCAATTTCCCACATACCTTCTCCAATTGGAGGAATATCTTCTAGTTGTCCATAGTTATAACAGAACTTACACTTTGCGTCACATTTGTTGGTTTTCCTAATTGCACTAAGTCCAGTGCCTAAAAGGCAAGAACGGCATCCTTTTGGGAATTTGTCTTCATTTCCCACAAAAAGAGTTCTATTCTCCAAAGTTTTCAAGCTTCTAATTTCTGACTTTAACTTATCATTTCTATTATCAATGGCTGCCTCAATTTGTGCAAAGGTAGCGTAAATGATTTCTTCATGTTTTGTGGTAAACTCATCTTCCTCAGTCATTTGTGAAAGAAAATCAAACCATATCAACGCATCTGTCTTTGAAATTTTCATAACGTGTCCTCCTCTAATTTATCCGCTAGTATAAAATTTATTACACTATATTTTAGATTTTCTCTTTATGTATCAATGGTTCCAGGGTTTTTTATACAAAAAAACAACGTCCCCACTTTTTTGGCATAATTGAGTTCTAATACAACACAAAACTATCCAAAAGGATAGTATCATTGCTAAGCCCAATTATATCATCTTTATTCCTATATAATCAATGTTTATTAAAACTGATAAATCATCTACTTTTAGTTTTATTTAACCCTATTTTAAAGAATAGCATTGATAATATTCAATTATCTGTACTTTAGTACAAAATCAGCATTATCAATTGGTGAATACTCAAAAATATATTTTTCTTCTGCGGGAAAGTATCGTTTTTCATATTTACATTTTATCTCTTCCAATCCACCCATATATCCATCTCTTGCTAAAACTCTATTTAATCTGACTTCCTGTGGTACATCAAGATAAATTATAAAATCTAAATAGCCTTTTAATTCTTTTCTTTGTAAAAATACTCCTTCTAATATCAAAACAGAACCATAAGGTATATTGATTTGTTCCATAATATATCTATCATTTTCTTTATCATATATTTCTATTTCTTTATCTATTATTTCTCTGTTTTTTATAGGTGACAAAATTTCTTTCACTAAATAATCATATCTCCATTGTATATTGTAATAACAATCCCACTCTTCTTTGGATATATCATATCTAATGTGTTTTGGGTGAATAAAATCATCAATATGTAACACATAAGAATAATAGTTTTCATCCTGTAATTGCAATTTTAATGAATTAACATGTGTACTTTTTCCTGCTCCTCCTAACCCATCAACTCCAATAATGTAAACCTTTTGGGAAATATCCTCATTTATTAATTTATTTAACAAACATTCCATTTATTAATTCTCCATTTCATATTTTTTACCCATACTACACTGTAATTTTCAATTTTTCATTGGTTTTATTACATAAATAATATTAAGAATTACAATAATTAATATTGCTATTTCAAGGTGGTTTATCCTTAATATCACTATTAATATTAATTTAGTTAACTAATTCTAACACCTCGTTCAAGAAATTAATTTCAATAAAATTTTTGTTATTAATTCCAGGGATTTGTTTACGATTTATAAATAATGGCGTAAATCCAAAACTCTCAGCCCCGAGAACATCAGCTTCAAAATTATCTCCAATGAAGTAAACCTCTTCCGTTTCAATGCTATTATCATACTTTTTAATTTCATTAAATACAATTTGAAAGAAATCCTTGTGTGGCTTCCTTACTTTATAATCCGCACTATAATATGTATTAACAAAATATTTTTCCAAATCATATTGATTAATAAATTTTTTCATTACATTATTTTTAAATATCGTATTACTTAATAAATAAACAGGAATTCCTAAAGATTTTAGTTTTTCTAAAGTAGAAATAGTGTCATTGAATAATTCAGTAGCATTCATTGTAAGTGCACAATTATATTGAATTTCTTCAAGTGGATAATCCACTTTAAAGCCATATTTATTTTTGAAATCTAAAAGTTCATCTTCAAATGGAAGTTCTGAATTATATTCATTCCTTTTATCATAAATGTCTTTCCAATAGGTAGCTGCATAATCTAAAAATTCTACTTTATCTGTATCCTTTGATAGAATATTTTCATACAAATAAAATAAGCCTGAAGTAAAATCAAATTTAATATCATGAATCAAAGTCTCAAATAAATCAAAGACAATCACTTTTGCTTTTGCCATTAAAACATCCCCTTACAAATTCCTATCTATGTGTATGTTAACAAAATATTTACTTTATTGTACCATATACCCAAATTAATGTATTATGTTAAATATAAAAATCCTTTGAAACCCGCATGAACAAAACAACTATTTAAATATTTAAATATGTATAATTTTAAAAAGTTTTATAGTTTTATAGTTTTATAGTTTTATATTTATATAGGGAAATTTTTAAATAGTTATGTAGTCAAATAGGTAAAATTTTCTATAATTCACTATGTAAATAGCTAACTATAGAAAAAGGACTTAAAAATCGCTTAATTACTGATTTTAAGGTCCTTGAGTTTATTTAACTATATAATATTTATTATTTTGTATTTAATCTACCCTACAAATTG
>DAMAVY010000469.1:0-2680 GCA_032077725.1 Clostridium sp.
AAGCATAAATTTAAAATATATGCAGTAGGAGTGCTTTTGTGCATAGGGTTATTACCATTTGCGGTTATAGTAAAAGATTTTTATGTCATGTTAGCCATAGGTTTTATATGTTTCTTTGCCAATATAGTTTTTAACACCATATTTAATTCAGTAATTATGATTGTAATACCTTCAGATAAAAGAGGGAAAATTGGTGCACTTATGAATACTATAAGTGGTGGATTGCAACCTGTGGGAGTTTTAATAGGTGGTATTCTAGGTGAGTTTCTACCAATTAGAATGGCAATAGTAATTCTTCTTGCCATAGATTTTATATTTGCAATAGCCTTGGTTGTAGTTAAGGGTGTTAAAGAGTTAATAGAGTATGATAGCAGTGCTTTCTCTGTAGAAGAATTAATTCACAGAACAAATAAAGTCATAGACAAAAAGTATGTAGGATATGATACTATAGGCTAGGAGCATGTAGTATGTTAAGCTACAACTTAGATGTGTTCAGGATATGAACAAAATACTATGTGATAATATCTTATTTATTATAAAAATAATGAGTTATTTTAAATTTGAAAAATCCTATTTTTTATAGGATTTTTTTTATTGTAATATAAAGTATATAAACAGAGTTCTTGGCTTCAGATGGAGTTTTAACTCCACATGAAGCTTACTAACAGAGTTCTTAGTATCAGTATCATCGATACTTAAAAATCGTTGTCCTTTAGGGGAAATCGTTAGAAAGGCGCGTAGCCGCCCTCTTATCTCCCACTTAAGTGACACTCCAAATTTTACATTTGGTTAGTGGAACTTACTCCACCGAACGCATGTAAGGCGGAGTTTCATAAATAGAAGATGGGAGTATTAGGGCGGGTAGTCATCGGATAAAAAACATTAATCCAATATGTTTAGCATAGAACCACTGCACTGCTGAAACTTTTATTGTTATAATACATAATCTGTATTATAATAAATTTATGTTTGATTATGCTAAAGTAAATATAATACCTGTTATTTTAGGTATAATAACAGATATATAAAGAAGAAACTATTAGGCATAATAGCAGCCATATAAATAAGAAGCTTTATAGAAGAAAAACGACAAAAATCAAAAATAATAAAATGGTAAATAGAGGAGAATAAAGACATATGAGTAGAATATTTGGAACCGATGGGGTTAGAGGAATTGCAAATAGCGAGTTAACAGTTGAACTTGCATATAAACTTGGAAAAGCAGGAGCATGTGTATTAACAAAAGGTGCACATAAAGCTAAGATATTAGTTGGAATGGATACAAGAATTTCAGGAGACATGCTTGAAAGTGCATTAATAGCTGGAATTTTATCAGTAGGAGCAGAAGCTATATCAGTAGGAATTGTTCCAACACCAGCAGTATCATATCTTACAAGAAAATATAAAGCAGATGCAGGAGTTGTAATATCAGCTTCCCATAACCCTGTTGAATACAATGGGATAAAGTTCTTTAATGGTGAAGGTTTTAAATTAACAGATGAATTAGAGGACAAAATCCAAGAACTTATTGAAAGCGATTTTAAAGGAATAAACGTTCCAGTTGGTGAAAATATAGGTAAAAAAGTAATTATGAATACAGCAGTGCAAGAGTATGTTGACTTTGCTGTTTCAACTATCGATGGAGATTTAAAAGGCTTAAAAATAGCTATAGATTGTGCTAATGGAGCATCTTCTAAAACTTCTGAATTAGCTCTTAGAAAATTAGGAGCTGAAGTGCTTCCAGTACACAATACACCAGATGGAGTAAATATAAACAGAAAGTGTGGATCAACTCACCCAGAAGATTTAATGAAATTTGTAGCAGAAAATAAGTGTAACTTAGGACTTGCTTTTGATGGAGATGCAGATAGATGTCTTGCAGTAGATGAGAATGGAAACCTAGTTAACGGTGACTTTATGATGTTTATTGCTGCAAAACACTTAAAATCTATTGGAAAGTTAAAAAGAAACACTGTTGTAGTAACTGTTATGAGTAACCTAGGTCTTCATATTGCCCTTAAAGAAGCTGGAATAGAAACAATTAGCACTAAGGTTGGAGATAGATATGTCTTAGAAGAAATGGCAAAAGAGGGATACTCTATTGGCGGAGAACAATCAGGACACATAATATTCTTAGATTTTAATACTACTGGGGATGGTCTAGTTTCAGGACTTCAACTAGCAGCAACAGTAAAAAGCAGTGGAAAAACTGTAAGTGAACTAGCATCAGGCATGAGAGAATTACCTCAAGTACTGGTAAATGCTAAGGTTCCAAACAATATGAAAGATATCCATGAAAAAGATGAAGAAATAATAGCAGACATAAAAGTTATGGAAGATAAAATGGCTGGTAGCGGAAGAGTACTAATCAGACCTTCAGGTACAGAACCACTAGTAAGAGTAATGCTAGAAGGTGAAAACCAAGTTGAAATAGACAAAATGGCTCATGACCTTGCAAAGAAAATAGAAGAAAAAGCAAATAGGTAAAATAGTAGAACCCGTGAAAATTCACGGGTTCTTTTTAACATTGGGCACAGACCTGTATTCTTTTATTATAATATACACTATGGTACTATTTATTTTTCACTTTTGTAAATTGTAAATAGGTCTTTTATCTTTATTCTATTTCCTGTGTGGAGTATTACTACAGAGTATACCTTAGCTGTAAACATAGTAAATA
>DAMAVY010000470.1:0-2667 GCA_032077725.1 Clostridium sp.
TTATTTCAGGGTATATAAATTTATAGATAATGCAGTAACCTATGATCATGTTGAAGATCCTATGCAATTTTATTATGCCGCTAAGGCTTTTGGTAAGTTTCAGAATATGTTGTCTGATTTTCCTGCTGATAAATTACATGACACAATACCTAACTTTCATAATACAGCCACTAGGTTTGAGGATCTGTTAAAAGCAATTGAAGATAACAAATGTGGCAGAGTGGAAGAAGTGCAAAAGGAAATTGAATTTGCCAAAAAGCGTAAAAAAGATGTGAGCATTATATTAGATGCAATAAAAGATGGAAGAATTCCTTTAAGGGTAACTCATAATGACACTAAGCTTAATAATGTTATGCTGGATATAGATACAGGTGAGGGGGTATGTGTAATTGATTTGGATACCGTAATGCCAGGGTCACTTCTATACGATTACGGTGATGCACTGAGATCTGGAGCTTCTAGCGGAAGTGATGATGAAACAGATTTATCAAAAATATGGTTTAATATGAATCTGTTTAAGTATTTTACAAAGGGATATTTTGAAGAAGTATTACCAGTACTTGTGCCAAAAGAGATCGAACTTATGGCGTTTTCTGTTAAACTTATGACCTTTGAATGCGGTATAAGATTTTTAACGGATTATTTAAATGGAGATACCTATTTTAAAATTCGCAAAGAGAAACAAAATCTTTATAGAGCAAGAACACACTTTAAACTGGTTAGTGATATTGAGGAAAAGATGGATATTATGAATAAAATAATACGGGAACTTAAATGGCAGCCATATAACTTATAACTTATTTGAAAATGATAAGTGTAACATTTCAAGATATGTTATAATATGTATCAACAAATAAGTAAGGTGATTTACATGGCAACTTGGATTGCACATCTAAGAATAGCAGAAAAGCTTTTAAATAAGGGATATAATTTTGAACCTAAAGCTTTTGTGGTGGGAAATATTGGACCTGATTCTGGAGTGCCAAATGAAGATTGGAGTAGTTTTAATCCACCAAAGAAAATTACACATTGGCAGGGGGAAGACAAGAAAATAAACCCTGAAAACTTTTGGGACAAGTATTTAAAGGATGATAATTAAATCGAAGAAAGTAATATAAAAATATTTACTATTAGGTGATTTAACTTCTCAAGTTCCAAGTTAATCTCCTTAATAAGATTATGGTTTGTTGCGCCAAAACTGATTAAAAGAGGGATAAGTGTATAATAATTATCAAGAGTTATAAATAAATGACAGCCATATACGTAAAAACTAACAATAGGGTTTTAGGGGTAGATTTAAATGATAGATATAAAATTATATTGTTTTCTAATTAAGGATGAAGAAATTATTGTTAGAAATAATGATGATAATATTGAATTTTTCCTTGTGGAAGAAGTTGAAAGACTTGGTGTTGATAATTCTAAAATAATATATATTGGCACCTATGAGGGAAATAAATTTTGAGGGGGTATTAAAAATGCCGACATTAAAAAAGGTTAGAGATACAATGAAAAAACAAAAAATCAACGATGGAATTATGGCACAAATAGATTTTGAGGCCGACTGCAACAATCCGATTAATATTATTTCTATGATTGACAAAATGGATGATTTGTTGACTAAGGAGCAATGTCTTTCGATTATGGAAAAACAGGGTTGCTGTAAGGGAGGTCAACGTGACAAAGACTGTAAGGCATTTGCAGTGGAACATGCAGGTAAAACTCTATCTGAAAAACTCGCGTTAATGTTAAGTATTCAATATATGATGTCGCCCAGTCTCAATGATGATGGAACATTGACAATTACATTTGGAAACTACCAAAATGGTGTTCACACAGGCAAGAATACCTGTTCCTGTGGGACGATTAAAAAGTTGAAGCAGCCATTTTCCATTTCTCCTACATACTGTGGTTGTTGTGCAGGGCACTTTTTATATCACTATCAGAATGCGTTGGGAATAAAGCTGAAATTGAAAGAAATCAATTCATCCCCACTCAATACAAATGGTGAGAAGCCTTGTAGCTTTACTTTTGAGGTTATTAGTTGATGCCCCAAACCTGGATGGTCTCCTTGGCAGGAATGGAGCTGGTAAGATAACCATTATGAAAATGATGCTGAATCTTGTGAAGCCAACGGAGGGAACAATTCGGCTGTTTGGAATGTACAATAAGGACAACTCTGAAAAAATTTATCACAAAAATCCATGAACGGGAACTAAGGAAGGTAGCGTGCTAGAGTTTTTACAAGACCATATTATAGCATATAAGAATTCAAGGTATAAGCAAAATACTGTAGTGCATATGGAGAAGTGAAACATCCCATTTAATATAAAAATATGGGGTGTTTCTTTTTATCATTTGCTGCTGATAGGGGTTAGTGGTTCAGTCTTAATAATAATTTATTAGTAAATTTATCTTTGGATATTATAGGTAAAACCCTAGAAGCCAGTAATACTCTAAGTCATGCATTTCATAAATAATCCAATCTTCCTATTGCTATCCTACAAAGGTTAATATAACATTCATCACCATCAATCTACCATTATAAAACTATAATTTATATGTTATAAATATATGGACGACACATTAGATGTAAAAGTACATTACTAATTAAAAAAGTGGACAAGTTTAAATGTCCCCAAAATAGGAGGAATGGAAATGAAATCA
>DAMAVY010000471.1:0-2663 GCA_032077725.1 Clostridium sp.
AATTATTACTGACGACTTTTACTATTCTACTAGATAATTTCTTATCTGTCAACATTTTTTTTAGTTGTTTCATCTTAATTCATTTAAGAGACAATGCTTAATTTCTCTTGTTGATTTGCCGCATCACTCAGCGACAAGATATATCTTATCACGATATACTCACCTGCTTTATTTTACTTATCTTTATTTCCTTGAAATAGACATATTATTCTTTAAAATACTACCTTTTTCTATACAATCCTACTATTGATACACCAGGTAATATTGTTACCGACACTCCTTTTTTTTCTTTTAAAACTAAAGGTGTAGATTTTACTCTGCACCTTCATAAACATTTAATCTTTTCTAATTCCAATCCTTATCTAGGATATCAAACATCATTTTTCCTACCCTAGCTAGAGTTGTAATACCATATACATTGGATGGTAATTTTTTTGACATAACCGTAAATACAAAATCACTTTTTTCTGAATTAAGTATCAAAGTATCATTTTCTATACATTCCAAGCTACCAGTTTTATTCGCCGCTTTCATCTTATAGCTCTTAGGAAAGTAAAACGGTAAACCTGCAGTTAATTGATTTTTCCTGATAACCTGAAGTATAAACTCGCTATGAGCTTTGTTAAGTACAGTTCCATTATTCAGCATTTCTAAGCATTTACATAAATCATAACTTGTAGTTATATTCTCCTTTGAAAATTCTTCTTTTTCACCTGATGGAAATTTGTTTATTATTGTAGATGTCAGTCCAATATTTGAAATTATTTCATTAACTTTGTCCATACCAATAATGTTAATAATTTTACATGCCGCAGTATTATCACTTTGAATAAGCATTGCATATATAAGTTCTTTAATACTGTACTGCTTCTCTCCAAATTCATTTATAATACCAGAAGACCCAGAAACCTTATCATCTTTTGTTATATTTACTAATTTATCTAAAGATATATTATTACACTCCACCTCTTTAAGTACAGCCATAGCAATAGGAAGTTTTATGCAACCAGCTGCTACCATTTTATGATCTTCATTAAATCCATAGGTATAATCGCCCTTTAAGTCAGCAAAATAAAAGCTATATTCCCCTTCTCTTGTCTCTAAATAACGTTTAATCTCTTTCATAATATACCCTCCGCTTGCCCATGATTATATAATCGTTTACATCTAGATATATTATAATTTCCTTTGCAAATCATGTCAAATTTCTCATTATCATTACAAAAGAATAAAGTGATATACTTTTTATATTGTATATCACTTTATTACTAGTATTATTCAAAATAAAGTATCTCACATTCATTTGTTATGTTTAAATAAAATGCACAATCATGACAATAAGCTTAATAATACTAGGAATATTGTTTATTAAAACGACTTTTATATAATTAATTTATTTTAATTTTATTTTTATTTTGGTTTATCTGTGTTAAATTAATTTTTATTAATAACCACTCTACGCAAGATATTAACACCATCCAGTGAAAGTTCTATAATGTTTTCACCATCTTCTAAAGATAAATCAAAATATGTGTCTACCTTTATATATTCACCATTATTAATTTTTAAATAGAATTGATCAACCATTAAGCTATTCATAAATACACCTAAAGTAAATTTTAAATATTGCTCTTCATCCTTCTTTATATCTTGCTTTGATAAAATAATAGTTGGAAGTTCATCTGACTTATCATTTACATATTCCACCATAGGACTTGTTTTAAATACCGTGTCCTCAGTTACAAAAATAGTAGGTTGCATATACCCTTCCGAAGTCTCTAATTGTATATTATTTTGATCTTTAACGTAAGTAATATACGAATTAATTTGGGAATTTTCATATTTGCTATTATCTATCTTAATACTATATGAACCTAGACATTTGTTTAAGGCTTTAACATACTTTCTACTAAGAGTTTTGTCTTTCTTACCACCAATAGTAAGGTTTTTCAATCCATAATTAATCACTTCTATTGCGCTTAGAGGACTATTGTCTCCCTTCAAATATCCTTCCGCAACACAATCAAACATTATCCATTTTCCATAAGTGGAATCCCATAATTCTATTACTGAGTAATTTCCATCTAGCCTATATTCCCCAATTCTAACTTTTATCCCTATAGATGATAAAATTTCTTGTAAAATAGCATTATAATCCTTTGGTGAAATTTTTGTTTTTCCATTTAGTGTTATCAATAATTCTTCAGCAGTCTTATTTGCAATTATGTTGTTTAAACTTACTTCACACTTACTTTTTAACCATTCATTTATTTCTACACATTTTACAATCTCGCTAGCTCCATCAGTAACTAAACTTTCAACCTTATATTTACTTTTTAAGTTTGTGATCTCAACTCTTTCTTTATCAATATAATAGAATTTTATATTACTACCACTATATATATTATTCCACTCCGAAATTCCAGTATTATATTTTTGTTTTTCATCCTTTTTTCCACAGCTACAAAAAGCAACTGTACTTATCATCATTACCAACATACCAATTATTACATTTCTTCCTCTTTTAGCATTCACCGCGCCATCCCCCTTGCATAAATAACAAAATGTTCTTGTTTTTATTATAATCTTTTTCATAATAAAGTAAAAGGTTATAACCATTGAATTTTTACGTTCCTTATTATGTACCTTTAAACCTATATATT
>DAMAVY010000472.1:0-2660 GCA_032077725.1 Clostridium sp.
ATATTAGCTAGAAACTAACAAGTTAGTTATCTAACTATTTATCACACTTTTTAGCAGTGTAATGAGTGTGAAGTAAATGGTGGGCCTTTTCACTATTAGGTTCACCTAAAAATTCCTTGTAAATTGCAATTATCTCAGGATTTTCGTGAGATTTTCTTATAACTTTATTTGCATCTTCACAGTATAGAGTATTCATTCTCTTCTCTATTAATGAATACTGTTCATTAGAGTATGGTTGACCATCGCCGTTAATACAGCCTCCTGGACATGCCATAACTTCAATAAAGTGATATTTTTTAGCAGTCTCATCTATATTATCCATAAGATTTTTTGCGTTTGTTAGGCCATTTACAATAGCGACATTGATAACATTTCCATCAATAGTTACTGAAGCTTCTTTAACTCCTTCAAGTCCTCTAACAACCTTAAAGTCAAGGTCTTCAAGTTGAGATTTTGTAATCACCTCGTAAGCTGTACGAAGAGCAGCTTCCATAACTCCACCACTGGTTCCGAAAATTACGCCAGCACCAGTAGATTCGCCCATGACTCTATCGAAATCTTCATCAGCAAGCTCATCAAATGGAATACCAGCAGTTTTAATCATCTTAGCAAGTTCTCTTGTGCTAATAACTATATCGACATCTGAGTTAAACTCATCTCTCTTAGCTTCATATTTCTTAGCAATACAAGGCATTACAGATACTACAACAATCTTTTCTGCAGGAACTCCTAATTTCTCAGCAAGATAAGTCTTTGCCATAGCTCCCCACATTTGTTGTGGAGATTTGCAAGTTGATGGAAGGTTTAATAATTCTGGATGATGTTTTTCAACATAGTTAATCCAACCTGGACAGCAACTTGTGATCATTGGAAGGTTTTCACCTTTTGTGTATCTACCTAAGAATTCTGTAGCTTCTTCCATAATTGTGAGGTCTGCAGCAAAGTCTGTATCGTAAACTTTATCAAAGCCAAGTTCTCTTAGAGCAGCTACCATCTTACCAGTTACAGCAATGTCAGTGATGCCAAATTCTTCGCCAAGGGCTGCACGAACTGCAGGTGCTGTTTGAACTATTACGTATTTATCCTTATCTCCAAGGGCATTATATACATCAAAAGTATTATCTTTTTCCATAAGTGCTCCAGTAGGACAAACAGTTACACATTGACCACACATTGTGCATGGACTGTTATCTAAATCATTGAAGAATGGTGTAGTAAGGATTGTGTCAAAACCTCTATTAATATGTCCTATAGCACTAACACCTTGAACTTTAGTACAAACTTCTTCACAACGTCCACATAGGATGCATTTTGAAGTATCTCTAACTAAAGATGGGTTACTAGTTTCTTTCATAGTTACAGATTTAGCTCCGTTATATCTAATATTTGTAATACCATAAAGACTTGCAATGCTTTGAAGTTCACACTTTAAGTTTTTTTGACAAGTTAAGCAATCCATGGCATGATTAGATAATATTAACTCAATAATCGTCTTTCTTGCATTAATTACTCTAGGGGTATTAGTTTTTACAACCATATTTGGAGCTACAGCAGTACAGCAAGCTGGTGCTAAATTTTTTCTGCCTTCTACTTCAACAACGCAGATTCTACAAGAACCAGGTTTGTTTGTAGTCTTATTGTCATGAAGATTTAAATGGCAAAGAGTAGGAATTTTTATATTAAGTTTACGAGCAGCTTCAAGAATTGTGGTTCCTTGCTCTACAGATATTTCTTTATTATTTATTTTAAGTTCAACTAGACTCAACACTTTCACCTCTTTCAAATTATTAAACTAAGTCTACTGCATGTACTGGACAGTTTGTTTTACATGCACCACATTTAATACATTTGTCATTATCTATTGAATGTTTGGTTTTTACTGATCCACTTATACATCCTACTGGACATTGTCTTGCACATTTAGTACATCCAATACATTTATCAGTGATCACATATTTCATAAGCTCTTTACAAGCTCCTGCTGGACATTTCTTATCTACAACATGGCTCATATATTCATCTTCGAAATACTTCATTGTACTTAGTACAGGATTTGGTGATGTTTGTCCAAGAGCGCATAAAGAGGCATCCTTTATTACATCACTAAGTTCTTTTAAGGTATCTAAATCCTTTAATTCACCTTGACCTCTTGTGATTTTTTGAAGAATTTCTAGAAGACGAGTATTTCCTATTCTACAAGGAGTACATTTACCACAAGATTCTTCTCTAATAAATTCAAGATAGAATTTAGCTATATCTACCATACAGTTATCTTCATCCATTACTATCATTCCGCCGGAACCCATCATAGAACCAATGGCAGTTAATGAGTCGAAGTCAATTGGAGTATCTAAGAATTTATCAGGGATACATCCACCAGAAGGACCTCCTGTTTGAACGGCTTTGAATTTTTTGCCATTTTTAATTCCGCCACCAATTTCATAAAGGATTTCTCTAAGGGTTGTACCCATTGGTACTTCTACAAGACCAACGTTGTTGATTTTACCAGCTAGAGCAAATACTTTAGTACCAGTTGAAGTTTTTGTTCCTATAGAACTGAACCATTCTGCACCATTATTTATTATTGCTGGAATATTAGCTAGGGTTTCAACATTATTAACACAAGTTGGTTTGTTCCACAATCCTGATTGAGCAGGGAA
>DAMAVY010000473.1:0-2646 GCA_032077725.1 Clostridium sp.
TTTAGTCATCCCTAATATTAATTTAGTTACTCCGAGAGGTAACGAAAGAAACTTAGTAAGACAGGATATGGTAAGTGATTTAGAACGAATGTTTCAGGACGCTAAAAGTGCGGGTATAAATTTGTTTTTGAGCAATGGATTTAGAGACTATAATTCTCAAGAATATTTGCATACTGAAGACACCGGAGCAAATGGAAGCCAGGATAGTGTTTATGTTGCAAGCCCAGGTAGTAGTGAACATCAGCTTGGTCTTGCAATTGATATAACTAGTGCAACCATGGAATATGAACTTGAGCAATCTTTTGAAAATACAAAAGAAGGAGCTTGGGCATTGGAAAATGCCTATAAATATGGGTTTATATTAAGATATATAAATAATAAAGAACAGATAACTGGGTATAAATATGAACCATGGCATTATAGATACATTGGTAATAAGGATATAAGTAAATTATGCCATGACAAGAATTTGACACTAGAAGAGCTTATGAAATATGTAAGCGGTGAGTAATTTAAGAAATTTCTATATAAATAAAAACAAAGTAAAAACATACTATATTGGTACTAAAGTGTATACTCTATGAGTACATTTTATATATCAATATAGTTTTTATTTGCGTAATTTTAAATCAATTTCAAAAAACTTTTTTTACAAAAGTCATAATATGAATTTCATATAAATATATATATAATGTTAATAATTAGTTGCGGGAGGGTAGCCTTGGAAAATTTTGATATATATAAAGATATAGCAGAAAGAACTCAAGGGGATATATATGTAGGGGTAGTAGGGCCAGTTAGGACGGGAAAGTCTACTTTTATTAAAAAGTTCATGGAATTGATGGTTATACCTAACATAGAAAATCCTCACAAGAAGGATCGAGCAAAAGATGAGCTTCCTCAAAGTGGCTCAGGAAAGTCTATTCATACCACAGAGCCAAAATTTGTTCCAAATGAGGCTGTTGAGATTCAATTTCAAGATGGAGTAAAGTTTAAGGTAAGAATGGTTGATTGTGTTGGGTATATAGTAAAAAATGCACTTGGTTATACAGAGGAGGAAGTACCCAAAATGGTTTCTACTCCATGGCATGACTATGAAATACCATTTGAACAAGCAGCAGAGATTGGTACAAAGAAGGTAATAACTGATCACTCTACTATCGGTGTAGTGGTGACTACAGATGGAAGTATTACTGGACTTGATAGAGAGGATTATGTTGATGCCGAGGAAAGAGTTGTAAATGAACTTAAAGAGATTAATAAGCCATTTATAATAATTCTAAACACTGTAAGCCCAAATTCTGAGGAGAGTAGGGAATTACAAAGGAAACTTGAAGAAAAGTATGATGTTCCTGTAAAAGTTATGGATGTTATGAATATTGGAGAAGACGAAATTGCAGAGATATTTAGCACAGTATTAAAAGAATTCCCTGTAAAAGAAATAAACATAGATATGCCAGAATGGATAGAATGTTTAAAGTCTTCTCATTGGTTAAAAATCAACATTATGACTATTTTAAAGGCTATGTGTAAAGATATTTATAAGGTAAGAGATGTAAAAAAATGTCTAGATGCATTTAGAGGTATCGAATTCTTATCAGACATAAAAATTAGAGAGATGAATATGGGTGAAGGTACTTCATGTGTTGACATTAATCCTAAGCACGAATTGTTTTATAAAATTCTGGGAGAAATATGTAATATCGATATAAAAAATGAAAATGATTTATTAGGTATTATGGAGAGTTTCTATAAAGCAAAAATTGAATATGATAAGATTGCACAAGCTTTGAAGGATGTCAATGAAACAGGGTACGGACTGGTGGCACCTCAACTTACAGAAATGAAGCTAGAAGAGCCAGAGTTTGTGAAAAAGGGAAATCAATATGGAGTTAAACTTAAGGCTTCAGCTCCTTCATTACATTTTATTAAGGCTGATATAGAAACTGAAATTCAACCAATAATGGGTAGTGAAAAGCAGAGCGAAGAGTTCTATAAATCCATATTAGAACAGTTCGAAAATGATCCATCTCAAATGTGGCAAAGTAATATGTTTGGAAAGTCTTTAGAAGAATTAGTTAAAGAAGGACTTCAAAATAAACTTTATAAAATGCCAGAAGATGTTCAGATTAAGCTTCAAAAAACCCTTCAGAAAATAATTAATGAAGGAAATGGCGGACTTATCTGTATAATAATTTAGTATTAATCAAATAGTATATTGAAAGTGTAAGATATAGTTTGAAATTTAAAAATTTCAAACTATATCTTTTTAAGTGACACCCCAAATTTTATATTTGGTTGGTGGAACTTACTCATTCGAACGCATGTGAGAAGGAGTGTCCTTAAGAGCGGAGCGAAAAAAAGATAATTACAATTAGGAATCCCCAAGCGCATGTGAGAAGGAATGTCCTCTAGAGCGGAGCGAAAAAAGATAATTACAATTAGGAACCCCGAACGCATGTGAGGCGGAGTGTTCTCAAGAGCGGAGCGAAAAAAGAAATCTACGATTTGGTTGGTGGAAGTTAAGTGAGCCTCCAAATCTACGATTTGGCTAGGCGAACTTACTCATTCGAGCGCATGCGAGAAGGAGTGTCCTCTAGAGCGGAGCGAAAAAAAGATAATTAAAATTAGGAACCACTGAGCGCA
>DAMAVY010000474.1:0-1859 GCA_032077725.1 Clostridium sp.
AAGGCACTTCGTGGCATTACTTTTCCTATATTTATTAAATTTCCATTCTCACAATTTTTACACTTTCCTATTTTAATTCCTGTTAATTTCAAAAATAGCTCCGCTGAAGATAGAATCTCAAGTTCTTTAGGTTTTATCCTAAAGATTTCTAAACAGCGTTTGAATTTTAAGTTTTTATTTCTATTGCTTAAAATTCCGTAATGTCTTATTTTAACAAACCTATACGGTAGTATATGCATGGTGAATCTTCTTATAAATTCTTTTGGTATCAATGACATTACCTTTTCTTTATTATTATCTTTATAATCTCTCCATTTAAATACAACACTTTCTTTGCTAACCTTGATAATTCTATTATCTGATATAGCAACTCTATGTGTATATCTACCTAAGTATTGAAGCACGTACTCCGCACTACTAAAAGGTGCTTTACTATAAACAATCCACTCTCTTTTATACAAAGAATCTTTAAATTTATTAAAGTTATATCTATAGCTTAAATGCTCAATATTGCTACAAAATTTTAATTTATTTTCTAAGTAGAGTCTATTTAAGTAATATAGAAATTTACCTCTAAACTTTCTTGATAAAACCTTAACTGGGATAAAAAACTTTTTCTTAGTTCTTATCCATTTACGTCCATCTAAACTTAAGCCACCACCTGGAACTATGCAATGTATGTGTGGATGATTCATTAAATTCTGTCCCCATGTATGCAGTATAGATGTAAAACCAATATCTGCATTAAGGTATTTATTATCTTTTGCTAGTTCTATCAAAGTCTCCGACACAGAGGTGAAAAATATAGAATACATTTCTTTTTGATTAAACAAGATTAATGAATTTAGTTGCTCTGGTACAGTAAAAACCATATGAAAATAATAAGTTGGAAGTAACGACTTACTTCTTTCATATATCCATTTTTCCTTGGCAAAATTTTGGCATTTAGGACAATGCCTATTTCGGCATGAGTTATAGGAAATTTGAATATCTCCGCATGTATCACATTTATACACATGCCCGCCAAGGGCTGCTGTTCTACACCATCTTATTGAGTTTAATGCATTGGAAATATTAAGCGGTAGCTTTCGCTCTCTAATATATTCTGTTCCATGTATCTCCATAATTTCTTGAAGCGAACCCATAAATCTAATCCTCAGTATCTAATGGCCTTACTATATTTAAGATTCTATAGTCCTTAACATGTAAATATATAGATGTTGTTTTGATGTTAGAATGGCCTAGCAATGCTTGAATCTCTACAATATCAACACCGTCATTCATTAAGTGCGTAGCGAATGAATGTCTTAATGTATGTACCGTAGCAGTTTTAGTTATTCCAGATTTTTTAACGGCTTTGTCCATTGCTGCTTCAATTGCACGATTAGTAAGTGGTTTCTTCGTCTGTCTAGATATAAATAAATGATCCTCCGGAGAGTAATTTTTATATCCAAACTTCTTCCAATATAATCTCAGTAAATCTAAATTTTTCTTTGATAATAAGGTATACCTTTCTTTATTCCTCTTACCACATCTAACCCTAATTTTCATTTCAGCACTCATAATGTCAGATATTCTAAGATTAGTAGCTTCGCTAACTCTCAATCCGGAGGAATAGATAGTAGACAATATTGCTTTGTGTTTTAAATAAGAAGTAGCCTCTATGATTTTTTCACTTCTTCCTTTGCTAAATACTTAGGCAATTTTTTATTATATCTTAACCTCGGGATTCTTAAATCGCTCCATGACTGTTCAAGAGTCACAACATAAAAAAATTTTAGAACACTGTTAATAGTATTTACTGTTCCTCTGCATAATTTTCTGTCTTTTATGCAATAATTAAGATAGTTAATGATATC
>DAMAVY010000474.1:1869-2637 GCA_032077725.1 Clostridium sp.
CCTAAATTTTCAGGTGGCAAGTTATAGTATTTAGAAAATTGGTTTATAATGCACACCATATTTTTGATTGTAGCTTCGCTACGACCACGGATTTCTAAATCTTTAACCATCTTGTCGATACTTTTATACATTTGATCACTCCTTTAAAAGGCGTGTAAAATGTGAGAAGTGAAGTTTCCTTGAGAAAGAAACTTCACTTCTTATTTTTTCCATATTATTTTGGATTTAATCACCATTTAAGCCATCGCTTTTAGCGATTTAGTTCTTTAAGAAGAATACGAACTAAACAATCTCAAAAGTTATCTATTGTTTATTATTTTGGTTATGCTACCACTCTTTAAATCAATTTCACAATGATTTGTAAAACCAGTGCAGAAGATCCTTTCATTGTCCAATAATCGAATATCGAAATACATATCTTCATAATATCTGAATCCATTTTTATCAGAATAGACTTTTAGGAGTTCGGATATATTCCAAAGAAAATACCCGTTATCACCATATATATTAATATTATTATACGAAGAATACCTTAAATCTCTACTTGTGTCGGGAAGAATCAATTCAACTTTAAACTTCCCAATTTCAAATATTTTTTTATCATTCATTTTTTTTCCCCTTTCAATTGGTAGGATAAAAATTAAAAATATTGCTAATGCGTAATAAAAGGATTTCATTCACTAATCCCAAATTGTAAAACGCAAAAAATTATTGTTAACTTACACTAGTAGCCTATAATATAAGCACCTAATATAAGTCTATCTTTAA
>DAMAVY010000475.1:0-2615 GCA_032077725.1 Clostridium sp.
GCTAAATATATTAAAGATGTTTGGATAAAAATATGAGCTTATATAGCCTATAGCATTAATAACTATTAATACTATTAAGGATTTTATTTTATCCTTGAATATTGAAGATACAAATACAGAAATACTTGTAAGTAAGAAAGTATACACAAAAAACAAGAATGAAGCTTGTATTAAAAATTCTCTAAAACTTATAAAAGCTACATTATTAAATAGATTATTTCCTAAATCATTACGGCTAATCTCCACAGGTCCCAAATAGGCCTTTTGTAAGGTAACATTATATGCTTCTTTTAAATCCATCCCTTTTATACTTAAAGCATTCCATTGATTGTTATGTGTTAAAATTGGTGTATCAAAGGAATAAAAGTCTGAAATAGCTCCTACAAATAAACTCAATATTAACGTTGTTACTACTACAATGAGAGAAATAGCTAAGAAGTTAGAAAGTACCATGGTTATATAATACTTACTTCTCTTAAAAGGTTGAGTTGAAATATTTTTAGTTATCCCTAATCTATATTCATCACTAATTGAATTGAAGCTAATTAAAACAACTGCGATACATATTATAATAGGCAAAATTTTATCTATCATATTATAAATAAAAGTCACATTGTTTAATGAGTAATTGTCAATATATCTAATATCCTTATTGTAAAGATCATATTTGTATTTTATTTCTACACAATAATTTTTAATTGCATCAGCTGTACTAGGGTCTAACTTTGAAACTTTAAAAGTATCATATTCAATTTCAGGTAGCAGTTCATTCCATATGTCAATAATATTGCTCTTTAAAATTTCACTTTCATTTATGGAACAAAATAATCTCGTGTGTATCATAGTAGCTATTAAATCATTTTTATACGCTTCCTTATAATCTCCCTTATCATAACTATCTACTGCATTTTCTGCATATTTAAGTAAATTATCTAACATATTTGCCTCATCATACCTTTGTTCCATTAAAGCAAATTCTCTATTCCCTTCTACGAACATTCTCCCACTACCAACTACATTATAGGATGCGGTAATTTCTCTATTATATTTTATTTTTGAGTTAAAAAAGCTCATTTCAGTATATACATTTATACCAATAAAGATAATCAATGCAATCAATAAAAATGTTATCGGTTTTTTTAATGCTCTTTTGAACTCATATTTAAATAAGTTCATATTAATTCACCTCCCTACCCAGTTATATCTTTTCTTTTAAGGTAACTTGTACTGATTAAAATTGAGATAAATATGCCTATAAATAACACACTGAAACTTCCTAGTAATGTAAAGTTAATACTTCCCGTTATTATTTTCGTTGCATTGCCCATGCTAAATATATTAAAGATGCTTGGATAAAAATATGAGCTTATATAGCCTATAGCATTGATAACGATTAACACTATTAAGGATTTTATTTTATCCTTGAATATTGAAGATACAAATACAGAAATAGATGTAAGTAAGAACGTATATACAAAAAACAATGATGAAGCTTGTATTAAAAATTCTCTAAAACTTATAAAAGCTACATTATTAAATAGATTATTTCCTAAATCATTACGGCTAATCTCCACAGGTCCCAAATAGGCCTTTTGTAAGGTAACATTATATGCTTCTTTTAAATCCATCCCTTTTATACTTAAAGCATTCCATTGATTGTTATGTGTTAGTATCGGTGTATCAAAGGAATGAAAGCCTGAAATAGCTCCTACAAATAAACTCAATATTAATGTTGTTACTACCACGATAAGAAAAATAGCTAAGAAGTTAGAAAGTACCATGGTTATATAATACTTACTTCTTTTAAAGGGCTGAGTTGAAATATTTTTAGTTATCCCTAATCTATATTCATCACTAATGGAATTGAAACTAATTAAAACAACTGCGATACATATTATAATAGGTAAAATTTTATCTATCATATTATAAATAAAAGTCACATTGTTTAAGGCGTAATTGTCAATATACCTAATATCCTTATTGTAAAGATCATATCTATATTTTATTTCTACACAATTACTTTTAACTTTATCAGCTGTAAAGTATCCTTCTGAATTTGAACTTATACTTTTCAAGGTATCATATTCAATTTCAGGTGATAGTTCATTCCATATATCAATAATATTGGCCTTTAAAAGCTCTTCATCCTCTATGGAACAAAATAATCTAGCGTATATCATATTAACTATTAAATCATTTTTATAAGCATCTTTATAATTGCCTTTCTCATAACTGTCTACTGCATCTTCTGCATATTTAACTAAATTATCTAACATATTTACTTCATCATATTTTTCGTCCTTTAAACTGAATTTTCTAATCGATTCTATGTGGATTCTAGTACTACCAATCATACAATACGATAAGGGAATTTCTCTATTGTATTTTATTTTTGAGTTAAAAAAGCTCATTTCTGTATATACATTTACGCCAAGAAAGACAATTAATGCAATCAATAAAAATGTTATTGGCTTTTTGAATACTCTTTTGAACTCATATTTAAATAAGTTCATATTAATTCACCTCCTAAGACCTAGTGTTTAGCTAAGAATCTTTAACTCCATATGGAGTACTTCCCGGGTATACTGTAAATTTAGATTGTTCATCCAATACTC
>DAMAVY010000476.1:0-2608 GCA_032077725.1 Clostridium sp.
GCCTTCACTGGGGTTTAGCCAGCACCCTTGCTCTATGGAGCTCGGACTTTCCTCTCCTGATTTCTCAGCAGCGATTGTCTGGCTTACTTGCAGATTTTAATATAACATAAACTTTACTTTATTGCAATGAATTATATTTCCATTTTAATATATTTATATAATTCACTTATAATAATATATTTATAATAGTTATTTTAGTGTTAATTTATGTAAGTATCTAACTTCTAGCTTAAAGCTTTTATACGAAATTATAAGGATCATGAACTACCTTAGATAAAATTATCTCAACACCCATAGGCTCCACAATCTCTTTTATCACTTTTGATAGTTCTACTACCACTGGCCACTCTGAATTAAAGTGTCCTACATCTATTACTTGAAGTCCCATCTCACTATAGTCTGAAACATAATGATAAGTCGTATCTCCAGTAATCATTAATTCAGCTCCAAGGCTATAAGACTTTTCTAAATAATCTTCTCCACTTCCATTTACTATGGAGATAGTTTTTACTATGTTATTTATGTTTCCTGTGAATCTCACAGCTGTAACATTTAACTTCTCTTTAATAATATCTATTATTTCTTCTACAGTTAACTCTTCCTTTAACTTAATAAGTCTTCCTACTCCTGCTGTAGAAGCAAGGGGATTTGCCTCAATTATTTCCCCGGCATTAAAACCAAGAAGTTTAACAAATTCATCATTTAGCCCATTCTTAACAGAATCCCAATTAGTATGAGCAGAGTATAAGGCTATGTTATTTTTAATTAACTCTGTAATTTTTCTACCTTGTAAAGTATCAGTGGTTATAGTACTAGGTTTTTTATATAGCAACGGATGATGTGTTAATATTAATTCTGCTCCTATGATTTTAGCTTCTTCTATAACTTCTAAAGTACAATCTAAAGCAAGTAAAATTTTTGTCACTTCAAGTTCTCTATTTCCCACCATAAACCCTACATTGTCATAACTTTCTCTTAGCTCTAGAGGAGCAATTTCTTCCATTATTTCGATAATATTATCTATTTTAAATGACATAACTTTCTCACTCCCTTAATCTAAAATTCCTATTGTAAAATTATTTTAATTGTTGCCATGTATAGCAACAGTTAAACAGGAACCTTTTAATATATTGTTAGTTTAATAGGGAATTTATCTTTTCAAGCTTACTACTTAATTCTTCTTTCCTTTTAATAGAGCTTTCTGTATCACCCATAAGTCCTTTATATATTCTTGAATACTTTAAAAGTTTATACTCCAGGTATTCTCTATATACTTTATCTTTTTTATCTAGGAGTATTCTGCTAATTTCATAATATATAGGGTCTACTTTCTCCGGACTACAACCCCATTTTATTTTAAGTATTTCATAATATTTATCTTCATCATATATTATCCATTCATCTAGGATATTGTATCCAAATTTATAGAGGTATTCTCTTAAGACTTCTGGGTTTTGGACTGGCTGAACTATAATATAATCTAAACTTTTAGTAACATCCTGACTATCTTCAAGAATGTCTCTTATTAGGTTTCCTCCCATGCCTGCAATTACGGCTGCTTCTACTTCACCGGGAGTTATAGTTTTAAGTCCCCCTCCAAGTCTACATTCTATCTTATCACTTAACTTATTATCACTTATATTCTTTCTTGCCCTTTCTACAGGGCCACTATTTATATCACTAGCTATAGCAAAATCTATGTTTTTGTTTTTTATAAGATCAATTGGCACATACCCATGATCTGTTCCTACGTCTACCATGCTCTTTACATTTGTAACTAAACTACTTATTAACTTTAGTCTCTCACTAATTATCATATATCCACCTTATTCATTTTTTTGTTTTTTGTAAAACCTATCTTTACATAGAAATTGTTAAAAGTCTAAATTGAAGAGATAGGAATAATAACGCTATTAATAAAGATATATAAATATACCTAAATGCTGCTTTTTTATCATACTTTGCACAAAAATGAGCTGCAAAATACATACAAAATAAAACAGCCATATTTAATATTCCATAAATCATTTGGTTAAATGCAAACTGTTTATCTGTGCCTACTTCTAATACTTTACCCGTTTCACTAAGAACTAAAGGCATAACATTGGGAAGTTTATTAAGTCCATACATAATCATTGGTATACAGGTCATAACTAATATTAAAATACTTGTTATATATAATGGAATTGCAAATACTTTATCTTTATGAAGTTTATGAGCCCTATTATATTGTTTAGTCCATGACGCTTCTACAATACCTACCTTTTTTAAGCTATCTTCAAAGGTTTTAAAATCTTTAGGTGATATTCCATAATTCATTTCAGCAGTTTTTAGATAAATAACTCTATCACTACAAGTTACAAACATTCTGGTAGTACCTAAACCTTTTAATACAATTCTTCCTATTGAAAATTTATTAGATGATAATCCAGAAAGTGAAATTCCTTTGATTTTTCCCTCTGTAAGTGTATAGCATTCTAAATCACTAATAGGTAAAACAACTTTTTTAAATCCCCATAAAGCATTTATTACTATTTCTTTTTCAGTAATTTCATACTTCACGGTAACCCAAACCCCTATATGATATAGATAAAATATATTACAAATT
>DAMAVY010000477.1:0-2607 GCA_032077725.1 Clostridium sp.
CTGTTCTAATACCATCAATGTTATATTTGTATTCTATATTTTTTCCATTTCCATTGATATATTTTAAACTTCTGCCTGCTTCCCATCTAAAGGTGTAGCCATCATAAGTTGTTGGATTTCCTATGGCATCATAGGTTATAGTTTTTCCATTATATGAAGTCAGTTTATCCTTCCAATTAACATCACTATATCCATAATTATTAGTATTAGTAGGAGTTCCTAGTGATGTACCACTGACAAGGGCATATTCTGTAGTCTTTAGAATATTTCCACTCTTGTCATAGGTATAAACTATGGTTTTACCTAATTCTCCATTATCTTCTCTGATAACTTGTCCTAATTCATCGTAGTAATATTTTATCATTTTACCGTTATTTATAGTTTCAATTCTTCCTAATTTATCGTAAGTATATTTTATTGTACTACTACCATTTTTAATAGTGTCTATCATTGAAGTTGTTGAGCCTGCATAGCCTCCCTTGTAACTATATTCTGTATTGTAAGGTATTCCGCTATTTAAGTTCAAGGTTTTAGATATAGTTCTCCCTATACTGTCATAAGCATAAGATAAGCTTTTCCCAGATGGTAGTCCTACTTTTTTAGTTTTACCATCTTTATCAAACTCAAAGCTTGTGGAATATGATCTTCCAGCTATATAGTTTTCTTTTTTGCTTGTTTTATTAGTTTTGTCATAATCATACTTAAACCAGTTTCCATTAGAATCTTCTGTTTTTACTAGCCTATTTGCTAAATCATAGATGTAGTTATGTGTAATACCACTTCTTGTATCTTCCACATTCTCCTAACTTTAATTAATATATCAATTTTAGCAAAGGCGATTAATCGTTATTAGTCAGAGATTGTTAACCGCTTACTTTATAAAAAAAGTTTCATTATATTAAATATAACGAAACTTTCTTACTAAATTCTTTATTAAATATTTCTACCAATTATTTAACCTATATATTTTTGTAATACTATTCAACACTAAATATCGTTCTACAGTCATTTTCGTCAGTAATATATTCGATGTTATCAAACCCCTCTTTCAAGCAATTCAATTTGATTATTTTAATTATATTTTTATTCTTTGAATATACTTCAAAATAAAAAACATCATAACATAAAATAATTAATTCACATTTACTTGTTAAATAATTCTCATAATTATTAATTTCACTTGAAATATTTTCATCAGGATAAGCCTTAATATTTGCAAAAATTACGGAATAACCAAGTTGAGTTATTTTATCTAGGAAATATTTTCCAGTAACTTGTTTTTCTTCAAATAACTCTTCCCCATCTTTAAAATATATCTCATCTTCTGTTATACTCCAATAAAAATTATTAATATTAATCCCATCAAGTACAATCGCTAATATGGAACTTTTATCAGAATAAACTTCAAAACTTATACCTCTCATAGTTAACCTCCAAGAATCATTATTAATCCTTTTCCAAAAGCACCACCTAATGGGGCAATTGACCAATCATCAGCAACTCCAATACCTGTATCATCATTTCCAACAACCCAAATTATTGCTACCCCAGTTACTAAGACAGTTGCTACACCTATAGCTGGTCTTAATACTTCTGAATACCAAGGACCAAGTTCCCATTTCCCACCTACTACACCATCTTTCCACCCCCAATCATGTTTATGTGGAACTTTAGGATGTTTTTTGGGATTTCCGTGATTTGTATGATGTCTATCTCTTGCAGCCTTTCCATCTTGACCATACCATCTTTCTTTAACAAGTTTGCCATCTTCATCATACTCTTTACCATGTGAGTTTTTCTCACCAGTAGGTCCAAGTTTTTCATTTTTTTCTTTTGACATAGCCTTATAAGAAGCTTTTCTCGTTGCTTCAGTTTCTTCACCATAAGCAGGCTCAGGCCTAAATCCAGATGGATCTTTTGCTGTAATAGGATTATTACTGCAATAAGCAAATATGTTATGAGATAATAATGCTCCTATATTTCCACCAATAGCATCGATATTCAAAAATCTGCCCCACTCAGGGTTATAGTATCTTGAATTCAAGTAATATAGTCCAGTCTCAGTATCATACCTATATCCTCTATATCTATATGGATTCTTCACTCCTACAGTATCCTTAAGTGTTCCACCTATAGATATTAACTTACCCCAGGTATCATAGGTATAAGAAACAACTTGAGTTCCATTGGAGTCTAATATTCCTATGATGTCACTCTGAGCATTTCTAATGTAGAAATATTCTGTATTATTCAGAGTGAATCCTACAAGACCACTATCTCCATAATTGTAAACTATCTTATACGAAGGTAGAATCCTATAGCAAAGTCAAAATTATGGTTCTAGTATATTTTTAGAATCATATTATAACATCTCAAGAAAGGATAATAACATAATATCCCATAGAACAGACTTTTTTTATATAGTCTACTCTACAGGATACTGTTTGTCTACTCTAAACAAAAACACATACTTACATTTACAAGCACCAATATATTTAATTTACTTTTGTTAAAATATATTTCTCCTTATACATTGATACTAATAATTATCCTTGAATTTTTATAATAGGTTATTTCTGCACGTGATTTTTCTTTAATGTCTATATT
>DAMAVY010000478.1:0-2606 GCA_032077725.1 Clostridium sp.
AATGTCCAAAATTATCCACATTTTTTGTGGATAAAATTTAGGCTATTTTGTACGCCCTGTCGCACATACATATCGGCTCTTTGCGGCTACCTGGGACAGTGGAATTTTCCTATGATGAACTCATCAGGAACAGGAAGTTCCATAACATAAAACAAAAATTATAAGTTATTGCACATGGACCAGAGGGTACAACAGCACAATCAGCAACGATGAAAAACCCCGGCAGGATGCCGGGGTTTTTTATTACCAATTTTTTTTGATTCGCATAATTCGTATTATGTTAATTTTAGAAATTCTTAAAGAGGTTGATAAGATCAAAAGATTCTTGATTTGTAGTTAAATACTAGGACTTTGGGTATAAATTTTTAATAAATTTAGTAAAAAAAATAGTAATTTATTATTTAATACTCTATTTTAAATAATAACTATATGTACTAACTAGTTTGCTGAAAATTATCAAATTTAAGAAAACTAAGGTACTATACGCGCGCACAAAATATGGACTACAAACCAAGCTATGATATCTCCACAAACTATTGATACAAAAATTATCGATGCGATGTTTAAGAATGTAGTAAAAACATCTAGTGTCTTTAAAATTGAGTCATGGAAAAGAGATGCTGAAAAAATTCGTAGTATTGATATTCTAAAATATAAGACCATTTTGGGCACGATTGCAGCATATGAAAACAAAAATGATGAAGCATTAAGACTTTATCGTTCAATATTACAATTGACCTCAGATACAAGCTATCACGCTATGACCTATGGAAATATAGGCAATGTATTAGGGCATATGGGAAATTATTTAGGAGCTGTGGATTCTTACTGGAAAGCATTCGAGCTAACCAATGATCCTTCGTATTTTTCCTCATTTTTTAAATTATGCAGAATCTACTATCTGGATGATCAAAGGCTTAAGAATATGAAGTCCTTAGATAAAGATAAAAGAAGTTTTTTTGAAGCTGAATTTTTGAAGCTCGAAGAAACACGTCAAGAAATTATTAATAATAATAATTTAAATTTAGACTTATATAGAGAAATCTTGAAAAGTGCTTTTTCTGTTTTTTTTAAATACTGCACGAATCATGTTCATAGATTTGTTGAGGTTCAAGACCAACAAGTCTCAACTATACTATTTAATACTGATCTAGATTTAGACACTGTTATGTTGCTCAATGATGGTCTTAATGAAGAATTGGTAAATTTATTAGATAGTTATGAGTATGAAGATCTGATCAAATATCCTATAATATTTACGGCTGAAAACTTCAAAAATGTCGAATTAGGATAATTGTGGATAGTATAGAATTTTTAAATTTTGCCAAAAAAATAATTTCAAATACCTCTAATTCTGAAATTGATTATCGGCAAGTCATAAGTCGTAGTTACTACTGTGCTTTCCACCAAGTCAGTGAAAAAGCAACTTCATTAGGAATTCCTGTGAATGCTTACAAAGGTGGGACTCATTCATCTCTAAGACAAACTTTGACAGAACTAAGACCAGCCAATCCCAAGCTTAAAGGAATAGCTTTTAGATTAGCCGGATTTCATCTCTTACGAGTAACTGCAGATTATAAGCTAGAAGACACTGTTACAGAGAAATCAGCTAATGAATCTATTGCTACATGCCAAAAGATTTTAGATGAACTTCAGCTAGTTAATTAAGCACATATGTACCAATCTAAAAGCTCTATCATAGAGCTTTTAATTTATTTAACATAAAAACTCATCTACGAAATGCCGCTTGTAAGCCCAAAACTTACATGCCAATTTTTTGAGTTGATCTAACATAATAATTAAATTTATCAATAGCGTACTGATGAAAACATGCGAAAATGAAGTAGAAAAACAAACTGACTAGGCCAAAGATGAAGAGTCCCAACTTCATCTCTAAGCCTTGAAATAGACCTAAAATTGGTAAGCTAATCGCAAAACATGAGTAAATTAGAATTAGTGTATTGATATTAAAAGCAAGTGTTCCGATCGATAAAATAATAGATGCAGATCTACTATTTTCTTTAATATTCCACCTATTCGCATATACAAGTTCTAGAAGAATAAGAAAAATAACCAAGTAAAATAAGAACGTAATCAAAACTGGTGTATTTGTCGTAAAAATACCACTAAACCATTGATGTAGCGTGCTATCTCCTTCAGTTTTAACTCTCGGAAAATATGATTCGACAAAGACTGCTGTCTTATTCCCAAAATCTGTAGACCAATAACAAGTTGCAAAAAAAATAGCAGTGAGATGTGTAACGACATTCCAAAAATTATCGGCTGGATTAGACCACTTCATTATTCAATTCCTGCTTAAAGACCAAACAACTTACGATCTCTTTCATCCGTTAAATACTTATCCATCTGTGCCAGCAATTTCGCACGTGCCTGTTCATCTTCTTCGGTAATTTTTAGCATACAAGATCCGATTAAAATCTTGCGTCTGGTATCATCCTTTCGAGCTTGCTCTTTCTCTTTGGCACGTTCTCTTGCCAGTGCTGCCTGTCTTTGAGCCTTGAGCTGTTTCAGCTTCTCTTCCTGGGCTTTAATTTTGCTGTCTAGTGTTTCAGTAACGCTCATTAATCCAATACCATCATCCTGGG
>DAMAVY010000479.1:0-2606 GCA_032077725.1 Clostridium sp.
AAATTCTTAGAGTTTTCTATAATCCTTTTATCAGTTAATGCTTCAGCTTCATGCTCCGGAATACCTATATCAGTATAGGATTTTTTAAGATAGTGATAAAGCAACCACTTGTTTCTAGCTTCATCACTCGGAAATTCAAATGGTATTTGCACGCTTTTTATCACATCCTCTTTAAATTATAATTTTATATTTATTCTCAATAATACTAGTTTGTACTACTGTAATATCTTTATATCTTCCGATGTTACTTATCATTTCCTTTTCATTAGCTTTTATTTTAGGCCCAAGAAATATTTTATTTGCTTTTAATTTAAGCTTAATGCCATTTTCATTGCCATCCAAAACATTCTCATAACTATTTATATTAACAATTCTCCACTCTTTTTCATAACTCCAATCCAATGATTTAGTTAACATTTGCTTTATAAGTCCATAATATCTATCAGGTAGCATGTCACTTAAACCATGCATTGTTTCACTATATATTACCGGATAAAAAGTATTTGTTAGTTCTTCAATATCTTTAAGTAAGTATTCTACACAAATCCCTTTATAACCATCAGCATAATGCCCCCACATTAAAGGATTATCATTTATTTCACAAAATGATGTGAGCACTACTTCTTCTTTCTTCTTATCAAACTCTCCCTTAGCCATTTCAAATATTTTTTGCTCTTCTCTTTTTAATTCTTTTTCTACCATGCGTTTTTTTACATAGGGTAAAGACTCTATCAATATAGTATTATTGGGATGATTTCTTGAATTGAATTTTTTAACTTCTTCTTCTGATACATTTAGTCGACATTCGAATGGATCATTTAATTTGCTTGCTTTCCCACACCAAACATACTCATTATTTAAAGCATCCATAGCATTCTCATTAATAGACATATATTTATAGAATTTATTAGGAAGTATATAACTTTTTGATTTGAATGCAGATTTACCTCCAAATATACAGTTTGCTTTTTCTCTTACGAATTGTATCTTCTTCACATCGTCATTATTCTTCAAACTACTCAACCCCTTTCATAAAATACAATATTCTACAAAGCGAGTTTAAACCCTTCTAAATTTGATCAATAGCACCTCTAGAATTCCTTTTATATTTACGAGCTTGCATTACTTCTCTAAGATCATCAGTTTCAGTCTCACAAATTAACTTCTTGCAACCACAATGAGAACATGAAATATATTTACCAGCATTTATTGAAGCAGTAACCTCCGAAGTAATTAAAATAGCTTCTTTATTACATCCCTTACACTTATAACCTCTATAATATCCTCTCACATTCACACCTCATTTTTAATAAAATAAAAAGAACCCTATTTCTAGAGTTCATTAGTTGTAATTATTAACCACATGAGTATGGTATATCAGCAATAATCCTGCCTCAGTTTCAATATACAATTATATTTTTATTATCTAAAATTATATTTTATTTTCTTCTATTTCTCGTAAAACATTTAAACACATCATGCTAAATCCTCTTGCTATGTTATTATCTTTTCTAGTTTTATTATTTAGAAAGTTTGATAAAATCCATGTACATAAAGTAATAATCATAAGCATAGCTATAACCCAAATTACAATTTCGCCTAAATTAACAATAAAATCAAAATATATATTCGCAAATTCAGTAGCTAACTTTTTTTCAGATATTGATATAATTGCATTATTAACACTCATTTTAAGACTATCATTAAATATTCCCACAACAATACCAATTCCAAATGTGCTTATTGGTAAAATAGTCTTTATCATATCTGTTAGACTCTCGTCTATTCCCATTTCCTTTTGATTAAGTTTTACTTCAAGCCTTATTTTCTCTGCAGTTATATACTTTGCATTCCCCAATTTAAATTGTTTATCTATTATATTTTTATATTCACATGCTATTAAATGTATCAGTTCAAGATAAAATTCATCTTCACTTTTTTCTATTGATAAGTTTATCTCTTTTTTAAACCTTTTATCAAACAAATTTTTATATGCCTCCATATATCTCTTTATTCTTATTTTCATTCTATCCCCTCCCCATAAGTATTTTACGATACTTTCTAAAATATAACAATATTGACACCTATATTTTTATAAGTGCCTTTATATTGAGGTTTATGGGGAATGGCGGAAATAATAGGACTTGAACCTATACACCGATTAACTCGATTACTAACAACTTAGCAAGTTGCTCCCTTACCATTAGGGTTATATCTCCATATAAAAAGAACCCTCAATAATGAGAACTCTTTGTTTTATCTATTTTGTATATTCATGATGATTATCCGTTTTTCTTTTAATTGATTTAACTTTTGATAACAATTCATCTTCATAGAGTTTTTTAAATCTCTTACCTAAAAGGTTTCTACCCCCCTTTAAGCTATTCCAAATCCCATCATCAAACAAATCACTCACCTCAAATGTACTCAAAGGACATTTGTCTATAAGTGTGATAAAAAATTCAGGAGTAAAATATTTATTTGTATATTCATCTACATACCTATAGTAAGTTGGTTTAGGTATTTCAACCAATTTCATACACTCAACAGGTTTTATCTCACCTGATAATACTCTCTTAAACTCTTTGCTAAATTTATCAAAATCA
>DAMAVY010000480.1:0-2604 GCA_032077725.1 Clostridium sp.
ATATACAAAATTTTGTTTTGTAGAGAGGAGGCATTATGGATACAAAAATATTGTCACAACCTTTAGAAGGACTTTGTGGACAGACTTGTATAGCTTTGCTTAAAAATATATCTGTTGAAGAGGTTGTTAATTATACAAAATGTGGAAAAGGTAAAATGTCAGGCAAAAAGTTATTTGAAGCATTAGATTTATATAATATAAAGCGTGCAGACAAAATGAAGTATACAAGGGGAAAAGTTGTAGAATTACCAACATGCTGTATATTAAGTGAACATGGACATTTTCTTCTATATTACAATGGCTTCTTTTACGATAATATCCGTGGCATTTTTACAGATTATGATCTCTCCCAATTAGTAGCATATTTAAAGCTGGATATTGTAAAATCAGTAGAACTTGAAACACAATAAACTTAAAATTCATATTTTATAGGAATAAAAAAATAGTAGCATCCAATTGTGCGTGGGGCTACTATTTTTTTGAGATTTTTTCTATAAAAATCAAAGTGATAAATTAATATAAACGCAAATAAACTTAACTATAGTTTTAAATTAATTTCCTAAGGCTATTTTGAAGCTGAAAATACCGTATCATAAGCAATAATATGTTTAAAAAGTATGTTATACAAGGTAGAATAATTTTTAAATGTAAGACAAATAGGAATTTAGAGTTTATAATAAGTTATATAAAAATTTGGAAAGGATGAGAATATTATGTTGGAATATAGATATGATACTCAGTTACTGATTGAGGGAGAAAACCTTGATGAAGATGTAATTAATAAATATTTTACTAATAATTTTAAAGGAGATTGCTTGCTTGTTGTAGGTGATGAAGAACTTATTAAAATTCATTATCATACTAATGAACCTTGGGAAGTATTGAAACACTGTGCTTCTTTAGGAGAAATATATGACATTGTAGTTGAAGATATGGAACGTCAATCAAGAGGGCTTAAGGGTTAATAACTGCACATGTAAAAAATAAATTACAATTTATAATTTAATAAAGTAAAAATTTCAAAGTAAAAATTAAAATAATTTCACGTTAAGAATAAACCTTATCATTTGCTGTTAAATGATAAGGTTTATTTAAATTTTAATATATTATATTAACGAAAAACATAATCATTTGAGTTAAAATGATTATGTTTATAATATGAACGAGGGGGCCTGTATAATGATTTCTTCTGAAAATAATAAATTGAATAGCTTAGCATTACCTATGAATATAGTAAGAATGTTAACTACTATAAATGAATATAAGGGAAAGAAAGATTTGTATAAAAAGCAATCACCTCAAATATTAAATACACTTAAACATTAAAATATATATCAGTCGTAGAAAAGCCTTAACCATTCATACTACTTGGTTAAGGCTTTTTTAAAGTAAAATACTATAGCAATAATAAATCTGAAAGTACCTAATCACAACAGTTATAGAACTTTTCTTCCCACCATCCCAAGGCTACTTTTATACTATCAGTGGTAATTGGTAAAAATCCACCAAGATAAATAATAATAGATTGTCCAGGCCCCAGAATAATTTGACCACCATCAACTACTAAAGTAGAATATGGAGAAACTATTCTACTAAATATAGAAACGCCATCACATGGGGGCTTAGTGGTTGTGTTTAAATATTTAATTTTACCTCTAGGAATTGGTTCGGGACAAATAGTTGTATTAACACAACTAACTAAATTACTAGTTGTGCCATTATTGAAGCTGGATCTTAGGTAAAACTCAGCGGATATATTAAGAGCTGAAATATTTGTTATAGTCATAGCATTTATATATATTTTTTTATTTGAATCAATTGGGTTTAGTAATGCTACTAAAGCACGTTTGTTTTCACCAGTTAAAGTTGGTGTTTCACCAATAAAATAGTTGCCTTTTTCAGATTGGAATAATGGATATTCAATAGAAACTTCTATTGGAATTCTTTCACAATAATATGACACTACAATCACCTACATATTAAAAATTAAAGAAATTATATTCTTTATAATTTATGATATTCATAATACATTAGCATGCTACAAATAGATTAATTACGTAAGATTACTATTTTTGATTTTTCATGTAAGCAGAACAATTTAGGTTTATATGGATATCATTTATTATGAATCCATATATTTTTTACCCCAAATACAAAGTTCAGTTAATATATTTTCTAAGGATTTTCCTCTGTCTGTAGGTATATACTCTACTTTAGGTGGAATCGTTGCATATGCAATTCTTTCAATAAGGTTATCCATTTCTAAAATTTTCAACTCCTGGGATAGTACTTTATGGCTTATATTGGGGATGGATCTTTTTAGTTCACCATATCTTATAGGGGTATCCTTCAATATGTGCCATAATATTATTGCTCTCCACTTGCTTCCTATTACAGTCATGGCAAAACCTATAGAACAATTAAAATCCTTTTGCCTATCCTTTTGATTTGGAAATTCTTCAATCATGTCTTTTCCCATATCATATCCTTCTTTCATATTGGTAAGTATCTAAGTAAAAAGTGCGTACTAGTATATGCAGTCCAACAAAATTATAATTAATTATATAATATCTAGATATTAATTACCATAAATGAAGAAAATGC
>DAMAVY010000481.1:0-2593 GCA_032077725.1 Clostridium sp.
TGGAAATTTTATGGAATGAATCAAAAAAAGCATGATTTATAAAAAAAAGATAAATTTTTGCAAAAAAAAGAAGGATTCTAGATAATTTGTAAGAATATTGTAAGTATTGTTTTATGCAAAAAAAAATATAAATTGCATAAAGTTAACATTGAGGAGGTACTATCGTGAACAAATCAGAATTAATAACAAAAATGGCTGAAAAGTCAGGACTAACAAAAAAAGATAATGAGGCAGTTTTAAAGGCATTTATTGAAAGTGTTGAAGAAACTCTTGAAGGTGGAGACAAAGTTCAATTAGTTGGATTTGGTACTTTTGAAACTAGAGAAAGAGCTGCTAGAGTAGGAAGAAATCCTAGAACAAAAGAAGAAATACAAATTGCAGCATCTAAAGTTCCAGTTTTCAAAGTTGGAAAAGAATTTAAAGACATAGTAAATAAATAATTACTTGAAAAAGCCTGGATTTATTCTGGGTTTTTTCTTCTATTCTGGTAAGAACGATCAAAGTCTTTGATTTAAAATTATAAAATCATAATAAATTAGTTTGATTTATGGGGGTATATCTATGAGATTGGATAAATACTTAAAAGTTTCAAGAATAATTAAAAGAAGAACTGTAGCAAAAGAGGTATGTGAGAATGGTAGAGTTTCTATAAATGGAAAAATAGCAAAACCAAGTACTACAGTTAATGAAGATGATGTTATAGAAATTCAATTTGCAAATCAACTATTAAAAGCTAAAATAGTTAATATCGCTAGTCATGTTAATAAACAAGAAGCTAAGAGTATGTATGAAATAATAAGTGGAGTAGAGGATGCAGAATAAATAGTAGCATAAAACATGTTCTAATGAATATATTTTTATAGAAAGCCAATATGTTTTTTAGTTTTAAGGAGGATATTATGGAACAAAATAAAGATATATCATTAGAAAATAAAAAAAGTCTTGTTACATTAGAAAATAGAAAAAAAGTGACTTTAGATGGAGTTTTAGAAATAATAAGCTTTAATGAAGACCAAATATTGATTATAACAGTATTAGGAGATATGGATATCAGAGGAGAAGAACTAAAAATGACCAAGTTGGATGTACAAAATGGTGATGTAGTAATAACAGGAAAGATATCCTATGTGGTATATACTAGTGAAGAAAAGAGACCTAGGAAGCCTAATAGCATTATTTCTAAGATATTCAGGTGATTAAATTATGATATTTAATATGAGTAAGCAGGTAACGCTGTTTATATTCTCCTTACTTAGTGGAATGCTTGTTGGGGTTTTCTTTGATGCATATAGAGTAATACGAGGATTTGAAGAACCAGGAAGAGTTATAACGATTATACAGGATCTATTGTTCTGGGTGCTGACTGGGATTATGATTTTTGTTTTTATGATGTATACTAGCTTTGCTTATATGAGTTTCAATGTATTTGCATATAATGGACTTGGATTACTTGTCTATTTTAAAATATTTAGCTCTGTATTTATATTAGGATATAATAAAATATTTAACTTTGTTTTAGCATTTTTTAGGGTTGTGCTTTACTATTTATTTTACCCCATAAGAATTATTTTCGAAAAAATAAGAAAAAAAATATAAAATCTTATATTAATACTTGAAGAAAAGAAAAATTCAAATTACAATATACTTAGGTCAGTTGGGTTAAAAGGAATAACTAAATATATTTATGGGTGTTACCTTAAATTGAGGAAGGGAAATCAATATGAAGAAATTCAGCTTAAAAAAGATAGTTATTTTATTTATAGCTTTCTATGTTGGGTTTATATTTATAAATCAACAAATAATAATGTTTAGGCAACATAGAGATATTGAAGAATATACTTCAGAGTTAAAGGCAGCTCAGGAGAAAAATAAGCAGTTACAGGATAAAATTAAATTGTCCAATGACAACAAGTATATAGAGAAGCTAGCTAGAGAAAAATTGGGTTTAATTAAAGAAGGAGAATCTCCTGTGATAGATAGTAAGTAAAAAATCGCAAATTACCATGTTTTAATTTTAGATTAATCATGGTATAATATAAATTTAAATTATTAATTTAAGGAGGGTCTTTTTAATATGACCTTAAAGGCTGGAAGTATTATCGAAGGTAAAGTAGTAAATATCACAAATTTTGGTGCATTTGTTGAAGTGGAGGGGAAAACAGGCTTAGTACATATATCAGAAGTGTCTGATGTGTTTGTTAAGAATGTTCATGATCATTTAAAAGAAAATGACATAGTTAAAGTTAAAGTCATTTCTGTAGATGACAACGGAAAAATGAGCTTATCTATAAAACAAGCTGGCACACCTAAAAAATCTTTCAAACCTGTAGATGTAGATTGGCAGAAAGAAAAAGCTAAGGTTACAACCACAGGAAGCTTTGAAGATAGAATGTCGAAGTTCTTAAAAGATAGTGAAGAAAGATTTCAAGATCTTAAGAAACATCAAGATGGTGGTAAAGGCAGAGGATATAGTAAAAGAGGATCCAATTAAGCTTTATACACAATTGTTAAGAGTGCTTATTTAAGCACTCTTATTTATTGTTTAATGAATACCACCAGTTATACTGGTGGTTCAAAAAAGCTTTTAGCTATG
>DAMAVY010000482.1:0-2590 GCA_032077725.1 Clostridium sp.
AGGCCGATAGTACTGCATGGGAAGCTGTGTGGGAGGGTAGGTTGTTGCCAGGTCATTTGGATCTTTAGCTCAGTTGGTTAGAGCAACCGGCTCATAACCGGTAGGTCCGGGGTTCGAGTCCCTGAAGGTCCACCATATTTGGGGGTATAGCTCAGTTGGGAGAGCACCTGCCTTGCACGCAGGGGGTCAAGAGTTCGAGTCTCTTTATCTCCACCAAAGACACTGTAATTATATTACAGTGTCTTTTTTGGCAAATAAAATTATAATAAAATTATAGTATAGTGATTGATAAATAATACGATGTCATATTTTAAAATAAACACAATATCACACAATAAAGGGAGGGTAGTATAATAGAGTTTAAAAGATACTTTATTATGCATAAGCATGAATATATTAATAACTAATGACGATGGGATTACAGCAAGAGGAATAAAGGTGATAGCTGAAAAATTACAAAAATCTCATAATATATTAGTGATTGCACCAGATAGTCAAAGAAGTGCAAGTAGTCATTCTATTACACTAGTGAATCCAATAGTTGTAAAAGAAGAGATAATTAAAGGAATAAATGGACGTTGCTTTAGTGTAAGTGGTACTCCGGTTGATTGCACAAAAATTGGAGTAACAACTATAGCTAATGAAAAAATAGATATAGTTGTTTCTGGAATAAATAACGGATTTAATTTAGGAACTGATGTAATATATTCAGGAACTGTGTCAGCAGCAGTGGAAGGTGCTTTAAATAGAATGCCTGCCATTGCATTATCTTGTGATGGTAGTGAAGAAGGATATAACCTAGCTGCGGAATATGCAGAAAAATTATTAAAAAAAATAGATATTAAAAACATAGGCAATACAGTTTTAAATGTAAATATACCTTCAATAGATAGGAATAAAATAAAGGGATTAAAGGTATGCAAGATTGGCGAAAGAAACTATAATAATGTATATATTGAAGTTGAGAAAAGTGCCTCTCATAAAGTATATAAAATTTCAGGAGATCCAGATGATGCAGTTCAAGGTGATACAGATGTAGATATGATTAAAGAAGGCTATGTAACAGTTACTCCACTTCATTATGATCTTACCAATTTTAACTTGATATCTAATATGAAAAAAACATTAGAGTAATAATACATAATTTTAAAATGAATTATTAATAATCATAAAAATTGATTAGGGGATGAAAATATGAATAAACCATTTGTTTATACACCAGGACCAACAAATGTAAGGGAAAATGTAAGATTAGCTCGCTCACTAGAAACTACTAATCCTGATTTGGATAAGGAGTTTTACGATTTTTATAAAATCACATGTAGTAAGATTGATGAAGTCCTAAAAACAAAGAGTGATGTATTTGTGTTAGGCGGTGAGGGAATTTTAGGTTTAGAGGCTGCATGTGCATCACTTACAGAACCTGAAGATAGGGTTCTTATTATAGATAATGGCGTATTTGGTGCGGGATTTGCTGATTTTGTTAAAATATATGGGGGTAAGCCAGTACTATATTCAGTAGATAGACAGAGAGAAATAGATGTAGAAGAATTAAGAAAGTTTTTAAACAAAGATAGTAACTTTAAGTATGCAACAGTAGTTCACTGTGATACACCTTCAGGTGTTCTTAATGATATAAGTAAAATTTGTCCTATGCTTAAGGAATATGGAATAATAACAGTTGTAGATAGTGTTGCTGGAATGGTAGGCGAACCTATAAAAGTTGATGAGTGGAAAATTGATATTGTATTAGGGGGATCTCAAAAAGCTTTTTCAGCTCAACCTGGATTAAGCATTCTTTCTATTAGTGAGGATGCAAATAAAATGATGAATAATAGAAAGACGCCTATTGTTGGATTCTATTGTAACTTAACAATATGGAAAGGGTATTACGAGAAAAAGTGGTTTCCCTATACTATGCCTATAAGTGATATATACTCATTAGGTGTAGCTGTAGATAATATTCTTGAAGAAGGATTAGAGAATATTTACGAGAGACATAGCAGAATTGCTAAAGCTACAAGGAAAGCAGTAACTGTCTATGGGCTAGAATTATATTTAAATAGTGGTTATTCATCAACAGTAACGGTGATAAAACCACCTAAGGAAATTTCAGCCAATGAAATTATTCAACATATGAAAGAAAAGTATAATGTATTAATAGCTGGATCTTTTGATTATCTTGAGAATAGGGTAATAAGAATCGGACATATGGGTGAAAATGCGAAATTAGAAAAGATTATATTTGTCTTAAATTCATTTGATAGAACTTTAAAAGATTTAGGATACAAAACAAAACTAAGCTTGGTTGATGAATTTAATAAATATTATGAAGAATAAAATAGAGACTAGTTAATCATTAAAGGTTAACTAGTCTTTGTTTATGTAATTTATATAAGTTATGATGTAGCTTTTTTAGGAGAGAGGTAGTTAACCTGAGACTTTAGTGATTAAAGTTCATATAGAATATTTGATTTAAGCATATATGGGAGGGGATATTAAAATTATAGATACGAATAATATCTTCAATTTATATGTTTAAGTTCGCGAATAGCTATGTTTTGTGAAGACATATAAGCAATTACATAAA
>DAMAVY010000483.1:0-2584 GCA_032077725.1 Clostridium sp.
GAGGGACAGAACACGAAATTGAGAGTGTAAAAGAATGCTATAAAAGCGCACTACAGGTGGCACTTGAAAAGAAATGCAACTCGGTAGCATTTCCATTGATTTCTACCGGTACTTATGGTTTTCCAAAGTCCGAGGCATTGCAGATAGCTTGTCAGTAAGTAATATAGCAGGGGTTAATCAAATGCAAATCTACTTAACAGGATGTGACTACAAGGTTATAGAGAGCACTATCGTATTATAATTAAAGATAATATCTTGGAATATATAGTTAAAGGAGTATTATATAATTATATTAACTTATATAGTTAAACTGTAGTGGTTAGGCTGTTGTTACTATTAATAAAAATGATTCACATAAGGAGGATTTATAATATGGATATTATAATCGAAACTAAAAATCTTACTAAGAGCTACGGGAAATCAAGGGGGATAATTGATGTCAATTTAATTGTGGAGCAGGGCGAAATATTTGGTTTCATTGGACCTAATGGATCAGGTAAGTCTACCACCATTAGGACGCTACTTTCATTAATAAACAAAACAGGTGGTGAAGCTAAGATCTTTGGACTTGATTGCGAAAAAGATAAAGTGAATATTCTTAAGGAAGTTGGATATTTACCATCAGAAGTGTTCTACTATGATAATATGAAAGCTAAAGATTTGCTAAATTATTCAGCTAGCTTTTATGGTAAAGATTGCTCTGCAAGAATAAAGGAATTGTCTGAAGCCCTTGAGTTAGATTTAAATAAAAAGATAGAAGATATGAGTTTAGGCAATAAGAAGAAAGTGGGTATTATACAAGGTTTATTACATTCACCTAAATTAATAATACTAGATGAACCTACATCAGGGTTAGATCCTTTAATGCAAAAGAAATTCTTCGAAATTATAAAAAAAGAAAATGAGAGAGGAGCTACAGTGTTATTCTCATCACACATATTAAGTGAAGTTCAAAAGATTTGTGACAGAGTAGCTATTATAAAAGAAGGAAGAATCATAAAAACTGAAAAAATAAGTGATTTAAAGCAAAGTGCATATAAAAAAGTAACTTTTAATATAATTGATGAAGCACCTAAGGAGTTAAATTTACCTGGCTCTAAAAATGTTGAAATTAATGGTCAAAATATTTCATTCCTTTATAAAGGTAATATTAATTCACTATTGAAGGAAATGGGAAAATTTCAATTAACAAACATAGATATAACTGAACCTTCATTAGAGGAAGTATTTATGCATTATTATGAAGCATAAGGGGGACAAGACATTGAATATATTTAAATTTGAATTAAAGTCAGCCTTAAAAAATTCAATTATCTGGCTAGTAGTTTTGTTAGTATTAATTTTGGTATTTATGAAAGCTATGTATCCTCTTTATGTTGATGGAGTAAAAGATATAGAACAAGTAGTAGCTAATTTTCCACCGGAATTTACTGCAGCTTTTGGATTTAACATAAAAGAAATATTTCAATATGGGGGATTTTACTCATTCTGTTCTAATTATATAGTTTTATGTGGAGCAATAATGGCAGTATATTTAGGTGTATCAACTTTTGCTAGAGAGAAAAAAGTTAAGACTATGGATTTTCTTTTTACAAAGCCAATATCTAGAGAAAAAATATTTGCATGTAAATTATTAGCTAATATTTCTATTTTAGTAGCTACTAATATTGTTTTTATTACTTCAGCTTATTTTATATACGAAAGCAGTGGAGATAATACAACAACAATTGGGAAAGCATTACTCGCTACAAGCGGTTTGTTTTTTACACAATTAGTATTTTTATCCTTGGGAATTATTTTCGCAATATTTGTAAAAAAAGTAAGAAGTATAGCTGGTATAGCAATAGCTTTTGGCTTTGGTGGTTTTATAATATCCGCAGTAGTTAACATTATAGACGAAGATATATTAAATTATATAGCACCAATGAAATATTTTGCTCCAAATTCTGTTTTTAGTAATGGAGCTTTTGAAATGAAATATGTTATTACAGCAATAGTTGTAATAGTAGTTTGTATAGGTGCTGCTTATATTAAATATAAAAACAGTGATATACAAGCTGTCTAGGAGGTGATGGTAATGAATATATTAAAAAAGGAATTGAAAATAGGGTTAAAACCTTTTATATTTTGGACAATAGGTCTACTTTTTCTAGTATTTGCTGGAGTAGTAAAATTTACTGGGATAGGTGGAGCGGAAGGGGCATCAGTTAAGGAACTATTTGATAAGTTTCCTAAGATAATTCTTGCCCTTTTTGGTATGGCAGGGTTAGAGGCTACATCTATAAATGGTTATTATGGTATTTTAGAATTTTATGTATTGATATGTGGGATGATATATGGGGTATCTCTTGGAACTAACATTATTAATAGAGAAGTAGTTGATAAGACTTTTGAATTTATTTTTACAAAGCCAAGAAATAGAAGTTATATAGTAAATATGAAATTTGTAAGTGCTACCATATATTTAACAGCTTTTAGCCTTGTAAATTATATCTTTTCTATAATAGCTATAAGAACTTTAGATTTAGAAAAAAATATAGATAAAGAGATATTATTATTTTCGTTAACTATATTTATAATTAGT
>DAMAVY010000484.1:0-2579 GCA_032077725.1 Clostridium sp.
AGAAATCGTTATCCAGGGACGTAGCCGCCCTTATCTCCCACTTTGATAGAAGATGAGGGAATTAGGGCGGGTAGTCATCGGATAAACATAGTTCTTGGCTGTTGCAAAGTGAATGAAATTCATTGTGCAACAGCCTTTTTATATTATACTCAACTCTTATTTTGAACTTTTCCTTAATAAAATACTAGATATGAAAAACAGAGAGAAGGAAGATAAAACAATTAGTATTGGCTTTGTAATAACCATTGAATCCGGAACAATTGAATTTATTATTTTTGTAACTATAAATATTAGTACTGTTAGTAATGCAACGATTAAAAATTCTACCATTGGAAGGGAAAATTCTATAACTTGTCCAATATAATAAAGATTTATTAGTAGTCCAATGATAGAAGTTACTATAAGTGATATACCATAACCATAAATATTAATACTTGGTATTCCTATTAATATAAATATTAATACAAGTTCAATTACAGATGTCACTATAGAACTTATAAGTATAATCTTCTGTTTACCTATGCCATTTAAAATACTAAAGGTACAATAAAAGGCGTACATAAATGGAGAAGCTAATGAAGCAATTTTAATAAAACTTCCTAAGTCATTTCTCTTAAAAAAAAGTTTTCCAAATAAGTTAGGATTCACGAAACATATAATTATAGTTGAAATCCCTAGCATAAAACAGATTTTTATAACTTCATTTACTCTTGAATTTATGTTAGAATAATCCTTTTGACTCATTTTTTGGGATATATCGGGAATTATAACTGTAGATAAAGAATTTACTATAAATAATGGAAAATATACAATAGCTAATGCCATTCCATTAAATTTACCAATTACCTCCAAAGCTTCTGTATAAGCAAAGCCTGCTGCAATCAATCTCCTTGGCACTAGTAGCGTTGATACACTTTGGAGTGCAGTAGCCAAGAATCCATTTAAAGCCAAAGGTACAGCAATAATTAATATGTTAAACAATAATTGAACACTATTCTCTGGCCTTACACTATTAGTATAGGGGAATTTTTCTCTGCTTCTTTTAAAGAATACATATAAAAAAATAAAACTTGTTATCTCTCCAATGGTAAATGAAAAATAAGTTGCTGCCACAGTATCTTCAATAGTTTTAAGGGTTAAAAAATATATTATGCCTATAAGTAATAGCATTCTTACACCTTTTTCCAATATGTCAATAACTGAGGGAGTGATTACTTCAGTTACACCATAAAAGTATCCTTTAAACACACTTGACATTGCAATAAAGATAATCGCTGGTGAAGCTATCCATATAGATTTTATTGCTCTACTATCATTTATGATATACTTAGAAATTATTGGAGTTGATATGAACATAATACCTGCAATAAATATTGACCAAAGCAATATAAAAGCCAAGGTAGCATTAACAGTCTTATGTAAGTCTTCATACCTACGTGCACCTAAGTAAACTGAGGTTTCTCTAGAAATTGCTGCAATTATACCACCACACACAAGGCAGCAAAACAAGTCATAAATAGGCATTATTAAACCATAAAGTGCAACCCCCTCTGGTCCTAGTTCCCTTGATAAAATAATTGAGAACATAAACCTTAATACACCCATAGCTAAATTTGAAACGATTAGAGCTAGGGTATTTCTATAAAAAGTATCTTTCTCCATCTTTATTACCTCCAATTATTATAATACTTATGAAAAAATTCAACGTATTATTCTAGCCAAGAATATTTTTATCAAATATTGAACTTAAGGTAATTTAATAAAATTATTTTAAATATACATTACTGTAAAGTAATATTTAAATGGAGGAGCTATGAAAAAAATAATAGGCTGGATTCTACTTATAATAGTAGCTACTGGTGCTTTTTTAATAGTAAAAGAAAAAAATAAAATATATGACATGGAATCACTGAATTCCGAAATTGAGATAAAAATTAAGTATAAAGGACTAAAAGATGCTATTGATTTTACAATGAATGAAAATAACATATTTGTAGCCTTTTCTAACAAGGTGCTTTGTATTCCAAATGATGAAGAACCATATACTCTCATTGAAGATGAAAGTCTAAACATTTCAGGAATTGAAATTAATGGAGAAAAATTGTTTTTAGTTAATGGAAATAAAATTATCAGTGTAGATATAAATAATGGAGAGCTAGAAGAATGCCTTGTAAACTTACCCAATATAGGTGATTATAAAAATATCATCCTTAAATCCTTTAAAGATTACGTATTCTTATCTTTAGGAGCTGCAACTAATTCAGGTATAGTTGGTAGTGATAATAAATGGACTGCGGAAAATCAACTTGGTCATGACATATCACCCTATGATATTAAGTTAAATAAAAGTGAAAATGGAGCCTTTCTTCCTATTGGAACTTCTAGTGAAGATAATGAAGTAATAAAAGGTGAGAAGCTAGGTACTTCTTCTGTTGTAATTTATAATACTAAATCAAAGTCCTTCGAAACCTATGCCTTTGGAATAAGAAATGTGGCTGGAATGGATATAGCTGAAGATGGAAGAATATTTGCTACTGTAGGTGGTTATGAAAATAGGGGACTAAGACCTGTTGAAAATG
>DAMAVY010000485.1:0-2570 GCA_032077725.1 Clostridium sp.
CCACAACTCTTGCAGGAATAGGTTTCTGTGGATTTACAAAGCAGCTGAATTTATCTATTACTTTTCCACCTTCAATTTTCATTATTCCAATTTCAGTAATTTTTTCTGTAACTGGTGAAAAGCCTGTGGTTTCCAAATCCAGAACACAATAAGTGGTATCAATACGCTGTCCCTTAATGTTTGTTACAGACGGCTTTTTATCCGGTGCCAAATATGCCTCTACCCCATATATAATTTTCATGTCAGGATTGTCTCTTCCTAAAAGCTTATGAGCCTCAGGAAAGGCCTGAACCACTCCATGATCCGTTATGGCAATAGATTTCATTCCCCAACTCATGGCTCTTTTAATCAAATCAGTGCCACTAGTCATAGCATCCATTTGACTCATTTGTGTATGCATGTGCAGTTCTACCCTCTTCACCTCTGCATTATCCTGCCTTTTAGCCTTCTTCTTACCTTCTATTTCTACTATAGTATTTGCAATAATTTCAACTTCACCAGAAAAATTACTATAACCTACATTCCCAAAAAGCCTGGCACCCTTAGCCTTTTTAAGCTTAGATAATACATCATCACCTTCACCAGGCTTAAGAAAGGACTTGCAGCACATGGAACTTGAACCATCATATAAATCAAAGGAAATTAATGTTTTCCCGCTTCTTAATTCTTTTGACTCTATATTGGATATTTCACCCTCTATAGCTACCCTGCCCTCGTCAGGTGTAATATCTATAATTTTAACTACAGGAGACTTTATACTGGCATTTCTGCCTAGTATCAACATTGAATTACCTTTCTTATCCTCGGTTTCTAATTTCATTTCTTGTTTATATTCTACAGGTTTCTTAGGTAATTTGGGAGCATTATTGTTGGATTGTGCCTTATATTCCTTTTGAACCATAAGTGTTTCCTTAGCAAGTGTATCCTCTTGTAGCTTTATTAATTCTTCACTGCTTACTTCATCAACAAAATTTATTTTGTAAGATGTACCGTACAAGTTTTTAATGGCATCATGGATTTTTTTATCATAATCCAAACCTTTTAAAAAGCCAGATACCATAATTTTAAAATTAAAAGTTATTATATTATTATTTATTTCATATTCACTATTACCTATTGCTCCTTTTAAAAATGGATGTTTATCAGCAAGGGAACATACAATATTTTTGAGCTCTTCTTCTAAGGGCTTTTTTTCCGTTCCTTCGGCATAATTTACTGTAATTTTAGAATCATTTAACTCAAATCTCTTTCTTATAAACTTATTAAGATCCTCAATTTCTCCTATTTCAATGTACTTATCAGAGCTGAGTTCCATTTCCAGGATTTTAGTATTTTTTCTTAAGACAACTCTTTCTACAACAGCAGTACTTATGTTAATTCCCGATTTATAATCACTAAAAATTTCATTTATTCTTTTCATTTTATTTCAAACCTTCCGTTAAAAATCTTTAGTATGCTACTATTTTAAATTAAGTATAACATATATTTTAAATAATATTTTTAGCAATATTTTATATTTTTTCTTCACTATTTTATATAATTTGAATGATGCACTACCCCATCTGATCTGCTTCATCATATTATACTTTACCCAAATAAATTTTTAATTCCTATTTTTATTTTATTTAATAACTCCAATAGCAAAAACAAATACAATTTATTTTCGTCCCAGTGAATTTCTCAAAGAACCTTGCCTTTGAGGTAGGTATAGAAAAGATCAAAACCCCTGAAACCCGCATGAACAGAACAACTATTTAACATTTTAACTATTTACCATTTTATAATTTTATAATTTTATAATTTTATAATTTTATAATTTTGCCATTTTAACATTTTAACATTTTAAAAAGTTGGACATAAAAACTGCTAGCTAAATAGTTTTATTCTTAACCCAGTCATTCTATACCCCTAAGCTAATAACCTTCAATTTCCAGGATGACAGAAACACCCCACCGTATGATCATTAACCATCCCCACTGCTTGCATATAGGAATAACAAATAGTGCTGCCGATAAATTTAAATCCATCTTTTTTTAACTGTTTGCTCATTTTATCACTTATTTCATTTGAAACAGGAACTTCTTGCAGTGTTTCCCAATGATTAATAATAGGCTTGTTATCTACAAAGATCCATATATAATTAGAAAAAGATCCATATTCCTTTTGAATCTTCAAAAATGCCTTTGCATTAGTTACTACACTTTGAATTTTTAATCTATTCCGAACAATCCCCTTATCTTCTATTAGAGATTGAATTTTTTCATCTGTGTACTTAACAATTTTTTCTGCTTCAAAATTATCAAAGGCTTTTCTGTAATTTTCTCTTTTTTGTAAAATCGTCCACCAACTCAGTCCTGCCTGTGCTCCTTCTAAACATATCATTTCAAATAATATTCTATCATCATGTACAGGTACTCCCCATTCTTTATCGTGATACTCAATATACAGTGGCTCCTTTGTTAGCCAATCACATCGTTTTATCATATGCGGCACCATCCTTTCTTCTTTATATAGCTTTATCCGATGACTACCCGCCCTAATACTCCCATCTTCTATCAAAGTGGGAGATA
>DAMAVY010000486.1:0-2565 GCA_032077725.1 Clostridium sp.
ACCATCTATAGAGGCATCGGATAGGATAGAAACACCTAAAATATTATTTTTATAGGGATATCCTGTTGTGGGATTTAAAATATGATGATAGCTTTTTCCTTCAAATTCAAAATATCTTTCATAGACTCCAGAGGTGACAATGGATTTATTACTAACGCTTACAAATCCTATGGTGTCACTACGGGATTTCTCAGGGTTTTGAACACCGACGTTCCAAGAAGTGCTATCTGGTTTAGCTCCAAGAACTAAAATATTTCCACCTAAATCTATAATTGCACTAGAGACACCATTGTCTTTTAATACTTTAGCAACTTCGTCTGCAGCATAACCTTTGGCAATTGAGCCTAGGTCAATGATCATATTTGGCTTTTTAAGAAAAATACTTTTATTAGCTTCGTCTATTTCAATTTGCTTATAGTCAATTAAAGATTTTTTTTCGTTAATTTCTTCCTCAGAAGGAAGCCTAGCATTATCAGTTCCAATTCCCCATAATTTTACTAGGGGACCAACAGTTATATCAAGAGCACCCCCAGAAAGTTTGGAATATTTAAGCCCCTGTTTAACTACTTTTATGGTATCATCGCTAACCACAACAGGGGAAATACCGGCCATCTCATTTACTTTATCAAGTTCAGTGTCAGTTTTATTTATGCTTAAAATATTTTCAAGGTCACTTAATCTAGAAAATGCTTTATCTAATATGGCAGTGTCACTTTTGTCATAAAGAGATATAGTACATACTGTACCCATAATAAGTTCCGTTTCAGTAGTTGGATTCTTGGGTAAACTTTGATTTGAACAGCCAACGCTCAGCATGGTAGTCATGATGAATGCTAAAGCACAAGAAAGTTTTTTATAGAGTTTCATAGTTCCTCCTTGGTGAAAATTACTCGTATATTTTAACAATTGCAGTTTCACTATTACCTTCTTTTGAATTTTTAATAGCTGCATCTGCTAAAGCTTGCATATCGGTGATAGCATAGCTTGCACCAGTTATTACATCTACATTTTTAGGAACTTGTTTTTCTACAAGGGCATTTGCGTATTGAACTGAGTACTCTGCAGGTCCAATTCCGGAAACACTTTTCATTTTATTTTCATATTCAGTATCTTGACTCTTTCGTACCCCTGCTTCGTTTATATAATCAAAAGTAGCACTAGAGATTTTACCCTGAGAAACTGTGATTGAAACTTGACCTTTCCATCCATAAACGTCGAAGTCGTCATATTCAGCATTGTAGGTTCCATCTTTCATTTCTTTTGAGTTACATCCAACTAGTATTCCTGCAATTAAAACTACTGAGGATAACAAAGATATAACTTTTTTATTCATTTTTTGCCTCCTTAAAATTCCAATTCGTTTTTACCATATCCATTACTAAATTATAACTAAGAATGTAGTTACATTCAATATACAAGGGGTGCTTTCTTTAAGATTAAAAAAATAAATCTATAGTATTACATGAATTTTTATTTATATAAGAAGTATTTAACTAGAATGGGTTTTGTGAAAATTATTATATTATGTTGATATAAAAATAATAAAGGATTAAAATTAGCTTACAGTAGAGTAGGGAATGTACAATTATTTAGGTGTAGGATGAGTAGCACAAAAATAAATAGATTATGTGTGTAAAAAATATTTACTTGATTTTAATAATTTTAATAGAGTGGGAAACAGAATAAATATGAAAATAATAAAAAAGATGGATGTAGTAATAATAGTAGTGTTATTAATTATTTCTTTTATACCCTATGTAATGCTGAAAAGTTATCAAAGTGTGTATGAAGGAAAAGTTTATGCAGTAATATCAATAGCTGGAGAAGAGAAGAAACGTATAGAATTAAAACAAGGAACTGATGAGGAGTTTATGTTTTCATCTCAATATGGAGTTAATAAAGTAATAGTACAAGATAGTAAGATAGGTATTATAGAGGCAGACTGTAGAGATGGTATATGTATAAAGGAAGGGTTAAAAGGAAACGTGGGAGAAAGAATAGTATGTCTCCCAAATAAATTAATAATCGAAATCCTAGGAGAGCAAAAGAGCAATGCTAAAGAGGATGTAATTTCTCGTTGAGGTGAAAAATATGAATAATATTGATAATGGAAAAAAATTAAGAAAAATGATATATATATCCCTTTTGGTAGCAATGTCTTTGGTTCTACACATATTCGAAGGAATGATACCAGTACCTTTTATAACACCAGGGGCAAAACTTGGACTTGCAAATATAATTACTGTAATAGCACTTTATACATTAAGTTGTAAGGAAGCTTTTTTGGTGGTTTTTTTAAGAATATTATTATCTGTAATGTTTGGTGGAAGTGTATCTAGACTAATTTATAGTTTAGCTGGAGGAATTTTAAGTTATACTTTTATGGTAATCACTAAGTCCTTAGGTAGTGATAAAATAAGTATTGTAGGTGTAAGCTGTGTTGGAGCTGTTTTTCATAATATAGGACAACTTCTAGCGGCAGCCTTGATAGTGCATACTATTGGTGTTATGTTATATCTACCATTAATGAGTATAGCAGGAATTGGTACTGGCATTTTTGTTGGC
>DAMAVY010000487.1:0-2548 GCA_032077725.1 Clostridium sp.
CATCATAATCAATAGTTCCATACTTACCTCTAATGTCTGCAAACTTTCTTCCTCTTCCATCGCTTCCCCTAGGATTACAGTAAAATGCGAAATATCCCATTGAAGCCCAAAGCTGCATTTCATGATAATAAATATCCCCATATACGGTCTTTGGTCCACCATGAATATCTAATATTCCTGGATACTTTTTATTTTCATCAAAATCAATAGGTTTAATAACCCAGCCTTCAATTGATACCCCTGGCTCAGTTTCGATGTAAACTTTTTCTGGTACGGAAATACTTAGTTCTTCATTTACCCATTGATTAAACTTAGTAATCTTATTTTCTTTTTCATTATTAATTAAGTATACTTCCTGTAGCTCCTGATTTCTCATTGCTACCATTGCTACTAAATTATTATTTACATCAAAGCAATCTACAGAACCCTTTTCCTTAGTTATTATTTCTATATTGCCTTTTTTATCTATTCTATTGATGTATGAACTATCCTCCACAGTAGTTATAAAGTAACAGTAATCACCATCAACAACCTCTACTTCTCCTCCATATAATCTAGAATCCGATCCAACTGAGTTCCATATACTTTTATCAAAATCCGGTGTGATTAATGTTCTTACCTTTTTATCTATATCTAGTAAATAAAATCTTCCGTCTTCATTTATGCCATACTCCTTCAAATCACTACCACATAAAATTAAATTATTATCATCAATGAAGTCTACCATTTCATAAGAGAATTCATCACTTGCTAAAACTTTTAATTTATTAGTTTTTAAATCATATAAATATAAATTCTCTGTTAGCGGAGCTTTCCCTTTGTAACTATTTGCGGTAAAAATCAATTTATCTTTTGCTTTATTAAAGCGTATTATTCCCACATTAGTATCATCATCTGTTATTGGTTCTATATTATTATTAGTACTTTTGTATCTATATAATCTGTTTCTAACTCCATCTGTAAATCCAACACCATTGGTCCAAAACGGAATTTCTTTTATTACTTCATAATCTTTATCAGCTTCTTTAGCCTTTAATTCCTCTTCTTGTTCTGTTTCAGTTAACATATAAAAATCTTTTTGTTCAACCTTATGATTTCCTAGAAAAAAATAATTTTTTTCATCAATTTGAAAAATGCTGTTAACTATCATTGGAACATTGAATGCCTTTATAGCCTCTCCACCATGAATATTAATCTTATAGAACTGGGAAAATTGAACCCCTAATTCTTTTTTCTTTAAATCTCCCTTTTCCCTGTCAGCTTGAAATAATATAGTTTCATTATCTTCTAACCATATAAAACTACTTTCATTATTAAAAGCAGTTAATTGACATTGCTTCCCTTTTACAATATCATAAACCCACAAATTAGAATCATAAGAGTTATTATCCATATTACTGTTAGATACGCAATAACAAATTTTATCTCCATTAGGTGAAATTTTTAGTGAAGAAATAAATTTGAATTTTGTAAATTTATCCAGTTGTACTTTTTCCATATTAACACCCCCAATTATGTTGTTTATAGAATTATATCACATATTAGACAATTTTTGCGCAAACATTATTTTTATGGTTTAAGTCAAATAAAAAAGGTGTGTTGCAAAATGCCATTAATGTCACTTTACAACACACCCTTCTAATATAGTAAATGCATTTGTAAATTTTCAGTTAGAATTTTTTTAAAAATCTTGTTCGATAAGCCCGTAGTTTCCATCCTTTCTCTTATAAACTACATTAACTTCATTTGTATCTCCATTCATGAATACATAAAAATCATGTCCTAGGAGCTCCATCTGTAATACTGCTTCCTCTTCATTCATAGGTTTTATTGCAAACTTCTTAGTTTTAACTATTCTAGGTTCATTTTTAATATCAAAATCACTATATTGTTCTATATTATTAAATCTTAAAGAATCATCGTAATTTCTTTTTAATAGTCTAGTTTTTTGTTTTCTAATTTGTCCTTCTAATTTATCTTCTACAGAGTCTATTGCACTGTACATGTCATCATTTCGTACTTCAGCTCTTAGGATTGCATTATTAAATGGAATTATTACTTCTACTTTGTGAAAATTTTTCTCTACACTTAATGTAACTGTAGCATTAACATCATCGATAAAGTATTTATCTAACTTTGTTAACTTCTTTTCAACAGCAGATCTTAGCCCTTGAGTAACCTCAATATTTTTTCCAACAACTTTAACTTTCATAATTCCAGCCCCTTCCATATTAAAAAGTATTAATATACTTTTTTTAAGCATCTTATATTATATTTATTTTAATATTAACTATATCTAATTGCAAAGAGTATATGACTCAATATTCTGAAAATTCCCTTCTTTATCTTTTTATATCTTATTTTTGCTTATTAATGCGACCTCTATGTACCCAATATAGTATATGAAACTTTTCTCATTATATGCTATAATTAGATTACACGTGCTGGATATATGCAAAAAAAATAACACCCTGTAAAACATGATGTTATTTCTGTCGGTTGACCTGGTCTTTGACCCCACACTCACCTTTAGAAAATATGAGTTTCT
>DAMAVY010000488.1:0-2525 GCA_032077725.1 Clostridium sp.
TAATAGATTGGCACTATACAAAACTACACTTAATGAAGAAGTTTTAAATATAGAACAAGAAGATTATGTTAGATATTGTAAATCTTTAATTGAATTTTGGGATGAAATACCAGAATATCTCCAGTCTACTACAGAATAAGTAAAGCTTTAAAATACCATATTATTCAAAAGAATATATGGTATTTTCTTATTTCGCAATTCAAGTACAATCTATAGATATTGCAAAGGAGACAATAAAAGATGATCCTTGAAAATTTAATAATACGGTATTTAAATATGTTGTGAAAATTAATGCGTTTAATGAATAGCTATTAAGCAAATATAGAATAGAAAATAAAGAATTTATTTAATCAGAGAAAGATATTACCTTTTCATTTTAGTGAAATATAGTTAAAAATAAAGGTAATATGGGTAATTTGTGGAATTAGTATAGAGAAATTTAATTTATAATCTGTTACTATGCTCCATTAAATTATATGAGGTGAATAAAATATGAAAGAAAGGCTATTAAATATTATAAATGAATTTGGCGCTTTACTTACACAAGAAGAATATTATCAATATGTACCAAAACTAAGAGATTATTTAATATCGTACATTATTGATAATAAAGGAAAAAATTTTGATACTGATGAGATTTTTAGAGATGAGTTTACAAAAAGTGATGTAATAAATGCAACTATGCATTATGTCATAAACAATGAAAATGTAGAAAGTATGTCTGCAATTGATGATTATTTAATTGCTATAAATAGGTTATTTGATGAATTGCTGTTTAAGAAATATCCTAATCCGAATTTAATGAAATATAAACCATTTACATCATTAAGTAATGAAGTTCAAGCAAACTTAAAAAGAAAGGGAATTGTATTAAGGGAAAGGGAAACTAATCCATCTATTAATATAGAACAGTATAAATTTATTATTGAATATCTAAAAAATTATAAAGGTTCAAGGTTCAAATCAAATCAAGTAAGTATAATTATAAAACTATTCTTATTATACGGCTTTAGCCATGATAAAGTAGCAAAGCTAAAAGTAGAAGATTATAGTCCTGTTCAGAATACACTTAAAGTAGATTATGAAAGGATTATGAAAAGGAGTATTTACTTAGAATTACCATATTCATTATCTCAAGAAATTAATGAATATTTAACTCTAAGAGATGAGAAGGGAACTTTAACCTCTCCATTATTATTTGTCACTGAAAACAATACTAAAATAAGGAATAACTTTTTAACAGATGTTTTAGCAGCAATTAAAAAGGAATATATAAAGACTACTGGAGAGTATTTAGATAAGAACCAATTTACACCTACCGGTCTTCAAAAATACGCAATAGTAAAGATGATTTTAAATGGTATGAATCAGTCAGTAATAATGGATTTTTCGAAACAAGAAATAGATATTTATAATGATTGTCAAAATGAAGTAAACAGAATTAAAGAGTTAGATAGAAATAGATATATTAACCATATGATAAGAGGTATAAGTACATATGATGAAATATAGTTAACTATTTAGAGCAGGTTTATATTACAAATATAAATTTGAAATTAAATTATAAAAATATCGCATTATTCAGTAATGAATTTGCGGTATTTTTTTATTTTTTAATTCAAGCCCAATTTGTAGGAAAGACCAAGTAATTAATAAGCTTGTTCTTTGAAAATATAATAGTAGGGTATTTAAAAATTATATATAAATTATAGAACATTTAGTATATAATTGTAAGCAGTAAATTAGAATTTCTATTATGGGTTCTTATTGAATACTTAAGAAAAAATAGTTATTTTTTGAAAGAAGGTTATAACATGGCAATAAAATTTAATTCAAGTATTCCTATTATTTCAATAATAGCCTTTGGTATTTTCAGTGTTTCTTTTCTTTTTAATGTCGGTGTTCTGACGCAGATTAATGCAAGTGCGTTTCTAGAGGAATTCGATGATAAGAAAAAACTTATAAAAGATGCCAGGGAAAAGTTATTTGATTTTAAAACAGATGCTCTAAAAAAAGTGATATGCCTTTTCCCATATTTTATATCTATAGTTTTTTGCTATTCCGTATCGCCTCTTGTGATTGAATTTATAAAAAAACATTTCTCGAATTATTTGCCAACAGAGTATAGAATAGATATTTTTATATTGCTTTTATTATTCGATATATTTTCAATTGGAGAGGCATTTTGGGGCATGAATGAAAAAAGCATTGAGAGGAAGGGAGGGAGAATTTACTACAATCGACCATTATATCTGGTACTGTTCATTATCGCTTTATTTATTGGCACATATAAATTGGAAAGTGCAATTGGTGTGGAAGAAAAACAATCTATTATGACTTTTTTACATATTTATAATATTGAAACATTTCAGCTAATGTACATATTTTCACTGGTTGTATTTCTGAATAATTTATATGTTGCAAAATGGATATCAAGATATGTTGTTTTAATAGACAGTAAAATATACATTAGTCATTTAAAAGAAAAAAATTATTACTATTCATTTTATGGCATGGCAAATTTG
>DAMAVY010000489.1:0-2517 GCA_032077725.1 Clostridium sp.
GAGATAGAGTAGATGCAATAATGAATTCTTTCCACATTATGGAGAGTGTTTCTATTCCAAAGGGAGTTGTTCTTACAGATAAAGGTACTTATGATTACACAAGATATACTGCATTTATAAACATAAACACCTGTGAGTATTACTTTAAAACCTATGATAACAGTCAAATAGCGACTACAAGACTATGGAGTGATTATAAGAACAGTTCACACCCTATCTTCCTGGGTAATTTAAAACGTCCTGTTACCTTTGAAAATCTTTAGAATCATATCTTATTTATATATGCTCTGTTCTTTATCTTTTTCCCTACTTAATACCTTGGTGAGAACATATTCTGTCTGAACTTAAAAGGTCTAAACCTAACCTAGCATATAGGGTAAGTTTAGACCTCTTTTCTTTGATTGTTTAGTTAATTAAGTTATAAGTTATAAGTTATAAGTTATATGGCTGCCATTAAAAGATTACTGCAAATCCCTATAATACTTAGGGTATTTATCGCTTTTATTTTTATTACAGATATTAATTGCCTTTTCCTTACTAAGTGGAAGTATCCCTTCTGATTGTTTATATACTTCTTTATTTACCTTTTGAGCAAAGCATCCTATTTTAGGCTTACCTATATGATTTTTCATTTCAATCCATAGTTTTTTTATAGATTCTTTTTTTACATTTCCAAAGTTCATGGGCACAAAATCACAGGGATATAATTCTCCTGAAGCACTTATATAAGAATGTTGATTTCCTGCTCCACATCCAAACTTTAATTCACTTTCTGTATAAGCAAAGGTACTTATCTTTGGTAAATCACTTCTTTTATTTGCCTTATGTTGTATTTTTATAAGCTTTTCTCTATCACTTTCACTATACATTACATTATTTAATTGTTTTTCCGTTAAAAGATTGCCACTTAGGATAGGTTCAAGTATCTTAACTTCATGGGCTCCATTATCTTTAGCAAATTTAAATAACTTAAATAACTCTTCCTCATCCAGGTTTTCTTTCAATATAACTGTTTGTGCCATTACATATAATCCTGCTTTATTTGCATTTCTAAGAGCTTCAATAGCATAATCAAAGGCATTTTCATTATTTCTATTTTTATTGTGCACATCTTTTTCATAAGAATCTAAACTTATTCCAATTCCAAATAGACCACTATCCTTTAACTTTTTTGCTTTTTCATAGCTTAGATTAAAACCACTAGTAAATAGAATGGATGTACTTCTATTATCTATACCTTTTACAATATCGAATATGTCTTCACGCGCCATAGGCTCTCCTCCAGTAATTCCAATAATAGGAATGCACATTTCTTGAAGTTCCTTTATAAGGTTAATCCATTGTTCTTTTGATAACTCTTCTCCTGATTTTCTACTTTTTGCACTACAATAAATACAATTATTAGGGCATTTATTTGTTATACATAAATACATAGAAATAGGTGCAGTTCTCTTTGCATAAATTTGCTTTGTAAATATGTTTTTTAGCTCATCCACTGCTAGGATATTTTGTATAAAGGACTTAGATGGAAAGGGTGGTAAAAATGTACTCAGTACATACTTGTCCTCATGCTTCACAAGCTTTTCACCCTTTATAAAACTTCTCATCATCTTTATATATTTAAATATATTAAATTCCTTATCTTCCTTTAGAATATTGTAAATCTGAAATAAACTCCTTATAACATTTTTATCTATAGCCATTTGGGACATGATTTTAAAATTATTTATGCTCATTTATTTCTACTCCTTTCTAAATACTCCATATGCAAATTTATGGTTTATTTCATAAACTTCATTTTTATATTTCTCTTTCTTTATTTTTTCCACTATAAGAGGTTCAACTTCATTATAATTATTAAAGATCTTCTTAGTGCCTGCTAATGCACCAGTTATATTTAACCACTCCATAAGTTCCTCTGGCTCTTTAAATCTAAAAAACACTTCACCTTCATCTATTTCTAAAACCTTAAAATTGTACTGCTTACACCATTTAACTAAGCCCTTCTTCCCCTTTGGTAAATTTAATCTTATATCCATAGGCTTAATTACTTCCTTTTCTTTTTCCCTCATGACTTCTAGAAAAATTTCTTCTATTTTATCTAAAGTTCCATGAACATTTGTAATTATAGCTAATATCCCCTGGGGTTTTAATGCATTATTAAAGAGCTTAAATAACTCATAATGATTAAAATAAGAAAGTGCCCAACCAAAAAATATCACATCAAATTTTTCATTAGATTCTTTTAAAAATTCAATACCATCACTATTAATAATAGTAACCTTGTCCTTACTAACAGCATTTAACTTCTCAAGCATTTTACTTGAATGGTCTACAGCTGTGATTTTATATTTTTCACATTTATCTAATAATCCACTAGTTATATATCCTGTTCCACAAGCAAAATCTAGTATTTTCAATTCCTTATTTGGATCTATATACTTTGAATTAATAATATTATCCGAATGTGTTCCCATTTCTTTAAGCCAATGATTATAGGTATTAGAAACTTTATCG
>DAMAVY010000490.1:0-2497 GCA_032077725.1 Clostridium sp.
CTATGAACTCGTTTACCAATATACTCATAGATAAACCGTCAGATATTATATGATGTATGTCTATAAGTAAATATGTTTTCCCTTTGTTTTCTACCATCTCTACTCTAAATAATGGTGCTTTCCCTAAATCAAAAGGTCTTATGAAATTATTTATTATAGTATCTATATCATCAATTTTTTTTCTTTCTACTAACTTAAACTCGTAAGAATCTTTTATTTTTTGAATGATTTCACCTTCATCAATTTTAAAATAAGTTCTTAATGATTCATGTCTTGCTACGAGCTTATCAAATGTTTCTTCTATTTGCTTTTTGTTTATCTCACCATCTAACTCAAATACTACTGGCATATTATAAGCTACACTGCTTTGTTCAAATTGCTGTAGCATGTACATTCTTTTTTGTGCTGATGATGTTTCGTATTTATTTTTTCCTTCTAATCTTTTTATACTAGAGTAAATACTTTCTTCCTCATTCTCAATAAATGCACTTAATTCTTTTATTGTTGGCGAGTTAAACAGTTCTTTTAGCGGTATCTCTTTATTTAATTTTTTGTGAATTTTAGACATAAGTACTGTTGCTTTTAATGAATGCCCTCCTAACTCAAAGAAGTTGTCGGTTATTCCAACCCTTTCAACCCCTAGCACTTCACTCCATATTTTTGCCAAAGATTCTTCTACTTCATTCCTTGGTGCTTCATATTCATTTAACATCTCTTCTAAGTTAGGCTCTGGAAGTTCTCTTCTATTAATTTTTCCATTCTCCGTAAGTGGCATCTTTTCAAGATTTACAAAATAAGCTGGAATCATGTATTCTGGTAAGCTTTCCTTTAAGTAATCTCTTAAATTCAACTCTTTTACTTCTTTATCACTTACTATATACGCACATATATATTTCTCATTATCTTTATTTTCTTTTACTACAACTGCCACTTCTTTAACTTCTTTATGTTTTAGTATTCTATTTTCTATCTCTCCAAGTTCTATTCTGAATCCTCTTATTTTAACTTGATTATCTATCCTTCCTAAAAATTCTATATTTCCATCTGGTAACCATCTTGCTAAATCTCCTGTTCTATACATCTTTTTCCCTAGTTCAAATGGATCATCTACAAACTTTTCATTTGTAAGCTCTGGATTATTTAAATAACCAAGTGTTACCCCATCACCAGATATACATAATTCTCCATATATACCTATGGGTTGAAGTTGTCCTTTATCTCCAATTATATATGCCTTTGTATTGTTAGTTGGTTTTCCAATTAAAACTTGATTGCTATTAATATTGTACGGAATATTATAATGTAATGTGTCATCTGAACACTCACTTTGGCCATAGGCATTTATAAGATCTATTTTATATTTACTATAAAACTTGTTTATTAAGTTAGGAGAAACTTTTTCTCCTGTTAAAATTAACTTTCTTAAACTTTTCATATATATTTTATTTAATGTTTCATTTGGCAACTCTAAAAATAATGCTATTAATGAAGGTACAACTTCTGTAATACTTACATTATCTTCTTCAATCCTTTTAAATAATATATATGGATCACTTATTGTATTTTCATCATATAAGTGCACTCTGCTTCCGATAAATAAAGGTGAAAATATTTGCCAAATAGATGCTACAAAATTGAAACTTAAATTATGACAACAAACATCTCGTGCTGTCATGTCTGTTTCTTTAATCTTTGCTAAAGCATGATTTATAATACCTCTATTATTTATCATGACTGCCTTAGGTTTACCGGTTGATCCCGATGTGTATATTAAATATGCTAAATCTTCAATAATAGATGTAGCCTCTAAATTTGAATTATCATACTTGGTTAAATTGTAATTGCTTAAATTAATTATCCTTCCATTAAAACCCTTATATTCAGTATTGTCACATTTATTTAATACTAATTTAGCTTTACTATCGTTAACCATATCTATAACTCTGTTTATTGGATATTTTGTTTCGATAGGTAAGCAAATAGCTCCAGCTTTTATTGTTGCAATTATTCCTATAATCATTTCTATATTTCTGTGCATATGAATAGCAACTACATCGCCTAATTTTAGATTATAATCTTTTCTTAAAGCTCTTGCCAATTGATTTGATTTTGCATTTAACTCTCTATAGGTCAACTGCTTATCTTCAAATAATACCGCAATATTGTCTGGTGTTTTTTCTACTTGATCTTCAAATAACTCATGTATTGTTTTATCCTTTGAATAATCTACTTTTGTATCATTGAACTCATATAGTATTTGATTTCTTTCTACTTCTGACATTAAATCAATATTTTTTATATTAATATTAGGGTTGTTTAATAGATTTTCTATAATCCTTTCTAAATATACTCCTAACTTTTCAACTATACTTTCATCCATTGATAGGCTATTAAAATTAAACTTAAACTCAACTCCATCAAAAGTTAATATCTCTAAAGCCATGTTATAATTTGTTTGCTCTATAATTGAAAAATCTTCTACTGATAATACATTTTT
>DAMAVY010000491.1:0-2465 GCA_032077725.1 Clostridium sp.
ATGGCGGTTCTTCTGGAACATGTAAATGTACTGATTATGAAATTAATAGATATTTATCAAGGTTATCAGGTCCGCTATTAGATAGAATAGATATTTTTACATCCGTAAACTCTATTTCTTATGAAGCTATAACTAGCAATAAAAAGGAAGAGACTTCTGAAATTATTAGAAGCAGAATATTAAGAGCGAGAGAAATACAGAGAAGTAGATATATGGGAGAAGGAATAAGGTGTAATAGTAATATGTCGGCTAAACATATTAAGAAATATTGCATTCTTAAGGAAGGGTCAAATAGAATTTTAGAATATGCCTATAATAAATATGGGCTGAGTACTAGAGTATATAATAGAATTTTGAAGGTAGCTAGAACTATTGCTGATTTAGATGGAAATGAATTTATTGAAGAAAATCATATTATAGAAGCTCTGGAATACAGAAAATATATCGGGCAAGCTACTGTTTAATTTTGTAATAGAGAGGTGTGTTTATGGAAGATTTATTAAAAGTTTGGCTCACCAGTACCAATATATCAAATGAAGTAAAAAAATATATTTATAATGAGTTTAATACCTTCGAAGTCTTTAGTAATGTTGTATTTAAAAGGAATACAGCTGTAATAAAAAAAGAAATTATAGAGAGGTTAATCACTACATATAGAAAGTTAGAAGAAGATGATATTTTAGGCTATATGGATAAAAATAGTATACATATTTCCACCATAGATGAGGAGCAATATCCGAGGAATCTAAGGAACTATACAGATTCGCCTTTTGGTATGTTTTATAAAGGTGATATTTCTAAAATAAATCAAAATAGAAATATTTCTATTGTAGGATCCAGAAGATGTACTAGATATGGCATTGACGTTACTAATAGTATTGTAAATAAGTTAGCTAGTTATGATCTAAATATTATAAGTGGTATGGCTAAGGGGATAGATTCTATAGCTCATGGAGCTGCAATTAATAATCACATTAATACTGTAGCTATTTTAGGAAGTGGAATAGATGTAATATATCCAAAGGTGAATCTAAAATTATATGATAAAATTTTAGAAGAGGAAGGGTGTATTATTAGTGAATTTCCTATAGGAATGGAGCCGTTAAGTAGAAATTTTCCAGTGAGAAATAGAATAATAAGTGGAATCAGTGACTTATTAATTATAGCAGAAGGTGGAGAAAAAAGTGGGACACTAATAACAGCAGGAGCTGCACTAGAACAAGGGAAAGACATAGTTGTAGTACCAGGTAGCATATTTTCAAATGAAAGTAAGGGAACAAATAAGTTAATACGAGATGGTGCATTTATTTATACAGATATAGATGATGTGTTAAATTTATTGAATATTTCTAGAATTAGTATGGATAATAGTATTGAGAGATCTATAAAAGGAATATTAGAAGAGAAGATATATAAGCTAATTGATGATAATCCTATACATATAGATAATATAATTAAATTAGTTGATATTGACATTAATCAATTATATAAGTTATTATTTGAGTTGCAAGTAAAAGAGGAGATTTTATGTTTAAGTGGAAACTTTTATGTTAGAATTAATAAAAGTTGAAATATATATAATTTATGTCTGGTTTATACTTCATCTCTTTAGGCGTGAGTTAGTATGATCAGGGACACTGGACAGAATTAATAAAATCTAGCTATTTATTAAATCTATTTAGAAAATTTCACTTTGTAAAATATATTAAGTTCGTAAGGTTTCAAATAAATTTGTAAATTATTATTTATAGTGAGATAATAATACTTAAAATTGTATAAAATACAATTATTATTTATAAAATTGAAAGTATTATAAGATAATTTACATAGAAATTATAGATTATATGATAAGTTATAGTTTATAAGCAGTAACGGAGGGGTACAATGGGGCAACGATTAGTTATAGTTGAATCACCAGCAAAAGCAAAGACAATACAAAAATATTTAGGAAAGAACTATGTTGTAGAAGCATCAATGGGACATATAAGAGATTTGCCTAAAAGTCAATTAGGTGTAGATGTAGAAAACAATTATGAGCCTAAGTATATAACTATAAGAGGAAAAGGTGAACTTTTAGATAAGATAAGAAAACAAGCCAAAAAAAGCGAAAAAGTTTTTCTGGCAACTGACCCTGATAGAGAAGGAGAAGCTATATCATGGCATCTTGCTAATATATTAAAGATAGATCCTAATGATAAATGTCGAATTGAGTTTAATGAGGTCACTAAGACTGCGGTAAAGAATGCAATAAAATCTCCAAGAGCTATAAACGAACATGTATTTGACGCCCAACAAGCTAGGAGAGTGCTAGACAGGTTGGTTGGTTATGAAATTAGTCCTATACTATGGAGAAAAGTAAAATGGGGATTAAGTGCAGGAAGAGTTCAATCAGTATCACTAAAAATAATTTGTGATAGAGAAAAAGAAGTACAAGATTTCGTTCCAGAGGAGTATTGGACAGTAGA
>DAMAVY010000492.1:0-2444 GCA_032077725.1 Clostridium sp.
ATGGAGCAAACCTACTAAAGATTGTCCAGCTGAAAAAGTAGGAACAAGGGATAGTAAAATTGAAGGTATACTGGATAGGATCACTTTATTAAAAAGAGATTTCTATTTAAAGAAGATGTTTAATGAAAAGCCTACTAATAATATAGACTTTGTTAAAGCTATGGAAGAAGGAAAGGTTATCTTAATAAGGATGCCACAATCTAAATTTAAAAGTTATGTTAAAAATGTAATAACAACTTTTATAATTACCAAATGTTGGTTGGCTTGTGAATTAAGAGGTGAGTTATCTAATACATCTAAAAGAACACATATTATTGTTGATGAAATTAGCCAAACTAAAACAGCAGAAAGATATATGGAAAATATATTAACAACAACAAGAAAGTTTGGTATGAAATTTGTATTAGCTGGGCAATATCTGGACCAATTAGATAAGAAAACAATATACAGTCTTAAAGGCGCAGGAACATCATTTATGCTTTTAAAAGGAACAATTAAGGAAGATTATGAATATTTTAAAGATGAATTGGACGGAACTTATGAGTATGAAGATTTAAAGGAAATGGAAGAGTTCTCTAGTTTAAATGTAATTCAATATAGTAAAGGTTATAGTACATTTATAACTAAGTTACCGTTACCAATCTGATGAGTATGATAAAAAGATATGGAAAAGAATCGGAAAATTGACTATAATAAAACCGTACTACATTTAAAATAGTACGGTTTTTATATGCCGTCATAAGAACGTCATAAAATAAAGTGTAATTAAGTATAGTTAAGTTATTTGTCGGATTGAATAAAAACCATAAAAACGACTGTACAACCTTATTGGTTATGAATTTTATAAAATAGTATATATATAGCATAATTATCATGTATAATTAAGGTATGTCCTTTTTATTTATATTAGGATTTTAATATTAAAAGAAATGATAGTGTAAAGTGAAATATGAAAAAATGAATAAAGAGTAATTTGTTCAAGATTATGAAAATAATCAAAGAAATATAGGGGGGAAATAAAATGAAGATATCTAATATAAAAGTTGCTATAACTGAAAAAGATTTATATAGTATAATAACAGATGTGCTTAAGGATTACGTTTCTATAGATGATCTTATAATTAATAAGATACTGATAGATAAAAATATTAATATTGTAGGAAGCTATAAGTATAAGGTTGTAATCCCTTTTTCGGTAAATATTTCAATAATTAAGGTAGAAAGTAATAATTTATATTTAAGTATAGATAAGATTAATGTGAAAAATCTTAAAATTTTCAACGGTATCGTAAATATTGTCTTGAAGGCAATAAGTTCAAAAGTTGAAAACTTAGGAATAGATTTTAACAAAGATATTATTAAAGTAGATTTTGATAAGTTATGCAAGATAATACCATTGGTAGATTTTAAATTAAAGAGTTTAGCTATAATACCATTCGGCCTTGAAGCAGAAGTTAGTGACTTTAATTTTGATAATGAGAAATGTAATAATGAAGTAAAAAAAAGCGTGGAAGAAATTTGTGGTAAAAGTAATAATTTGTCGTCAGATAAAAATAAAAGTACCACATGTGAAGTTTATAACTTGAAATATGGAAAAAAAAAATTAGAAGAGAGTAAGGGGTATACTTATAGAAGGTTTAGAAAAGAATTAAAAGAAAGATTCTCAGTTAAATATAAAAAGTTCTATCCTTATGTTGTATTAATTCCAGATATAACTTCACTTTTTATAAGATTGTATAAAGATGAAAGAGTAGCTAAAGAAACCAAAATTAATATTTCTATTGCCCTTACATATTTATTATTCCCTCTAGATTTAGTACCTGATACCATACCATTTGTAGGGAAAATAGATGATTTAGCAGTTACATTTTTTATACTTCAAAAGGTGCTTTGTGATATTCCTGAGGAAGTTGTTCTTGATAACTGGGAAGGAAAGTCAGATATAATAAAAATTTCTAGAGAGGCAATGACATTATTTAATGATAAATTTGGGTCAAAGGAAATAAAGAAAATGGTGGATATAGTTAGGGTTTCTATGAAGAAAACTGTAGAATTTTTTACTAAATAGACGCATTGAAGGGGAAAAAGAATAATATGGCGATTAAATATTATGCAATAAAAAAAGGCAGAAATTCAAAAACAAATAGTGATGTGACTAATATTATTGTTAATAGTTGGAATGAATGTCTTAGCTATGTTAAGGGTGTAAAGGGCGCTATATATAAGAGCTTTTCAAATGAAGTAGAAGCAAAAGAGTACTTAACTAGTCAATCTTCATTAAAAAAAGGAATAGACGATTATCCAGGAGATATTCCTCATATATATGTAGATGGTAGTTACAATGCAGCTTCAGAGCATTATGGATATGGCTTAGTGGTTATAAAAGAAGGCGTAATTACCTATGTAAAAAATGGGGGAGGATGTAATATAGAAAGTAATCAAAG
>DAMAVY010000493.1:0-2438 GCA_032077725.1 Clostridium sp.
TCTACTCTTAATTCCTCATAAAATATGTATTTAAAAACGTCCATTATATCAGTAAAATAATTATAAAAAGTTTGTCTATTTACATTACAATGTTCACAAACCGCCTTAACTGTAATCTTATCTATGGACTTCTTAGTTAATAATTCCTTAAATGAGTCAATTATTGCAGCCTTAGCCTTATGTTTCATAAGATCCTCCCCTTCTATAACTCTCTAGTATATTCTTATTTGTTGAATTCCTGTTATAAAATTAAAATAATATCACTTTCGATTATACCACGTCTAACAAACCTATATCATGGCTTTCCCTTATTAAACGCCTCCACTTTCTCTTTTTTTACAACGTATATTGTATAGGAAAAATCTTCGCTCATATTCATTATTTAACTATTAACCTATATATCTATTTATCTATATATATATTTAAAATTTTATCTATTAAACTATTTAAAATTTTAAATAGTTTAATAGTTGTTGTCACCGTGGGGGTTTTCGAGTTTTCCTTTATTTTTAACTATATGTATGTCATCATAATTTATCTTGATAATTGCGCACAATAAAAGAGACTCAAAATTAAAATTTGAGTCTCTTTTTCAAACCATATATTCAATTTTACAAAATATCATTAACCATAAGTTATAAGTTATATGGCTGCCATTTTATTTAGGCATAATTACAGTATCTATTACATGGATGACTCCGTTTTTTGTCATGATATCTGTAATTATTACTTTAGCTCCATCAATAAACACTTCATTATTTCTAACTTCAATTTTTGCTTTTCCTCCATTTGCCATTGGTATTTCCTTACCATTTAATTTAACTAGATCTGCAGCAAGTACTTTGCCTGGAGTAACATGATAAGTGAGAATGTTTGCAAGTTTCTCTTTGTTTTCTGGTTTTAAAAGATCATTAAGTGTATTTGCTGGAAGTTTTGCAAAGGCATCATCTGTAGGTGCAAATACTGTAAATGGGCCTTGGCCTTTAAGTGTATCAACTAAGCCAGCAGCCTCTAGTCCAGCTACTAAAGTTTTAAATCTACCATCACTTTTAGCAACATCCACTATATCACTAGAATTTTTTGATTTTTCCTCTGGTAATAAGCGTGCAACTTCAGTGTCAGCGAAACATTTTACTGGAATAAACTGAATGAATAATGACACCATAACTAATGCCATAACAATACTAAATTTCTTTTTCATAATAAAACTCCTTTTCTATGTATTATTTTTTTATTCATTCTTACTATTCCCCTAAAATTACTTTTTATTTATATAAGTTATAAGTTATATGGCTGCGATTCATCTGCACTAAAAAATACATTTTATTTACATACTAGCCCTAACTTACCTTTTATAAATCTAAAAAAACTACATATTATAAAATCAGATTACTTTGTAAAAGAGTTGTAATTGACAAGCTAAAATTCAAAAGTATGAAAGGACTGTTAGATATGCCATATAACTTAAAACTGTTTTTCTGTACCCTATTATTATTTACAAGTATGAGTTTTATAGGATGTGGAAGGGATAAAAAAAGTGTTCCTCCAGTAGATAAAAACACTGAAAAGCAAAATACCCAAGCAAAAAATAATGAGCAGGTTTTATTAGATGCCCCTATGATCTCTCAAAAACCAGAATTAGGAAGTGGATGTGAAGTAACCAGTTTAACTATGTTGTTACAATATGCAGAAGTTAAGGTGGATAAAATGACTCTTGCCAAAGAAATAAAAAAAGATGAGACACCTGTGGTTTTTGATAAAGAAGGAAATATAATAAAATGGGGAAATCCTAATGAGGGCTTTGTAGGTGATATTACCGGGAAAAATCCTGGCTTTGCGGTATATCCTAAGCCAATGTTAGAACTTATGGAAAAATACCTTCCTGGAAAATCGGTGAACTTAACTAAAGAATCCTTTGAAACTTTATTAAAAAGTATTGACCAAAAACGCCCAGTCATCGTATGGGTAACAATTGATTTTAAACCTGCCAAAAAATATGAGGAGTGGGAAATGGATGGTAGTACCATTAAAGCCACATTAGATGAACATGCAGTGCTACTTGTTGGTTATGATAGAGATAATTGTTATATTAACAACCCAATTAATGGGGTGAAAAACGAAAAAATAAATAAAGACACCTTTATAGAAATCTGGAATACCATGGGTAACATGGCTATTTCCTATGAATAACCCATGTGCTCTTCTAACTTAAGTCCGGATTAAAAAAGTCGTGAATTTCTTGAAATTCACGACTTTTCTCTATTATTATTCTTTTCCTACATATTCATTAATTTACATATAAATATCACCCTTGTAAATTTTTTCTGATGACTTCCCGCCTTGAGACTCTTTCTTTTATTATGAAACTCCTCCTCATATTCATTCGGTGGAGTAAGTTCCACTGACCAAATGTAAAATTTGGAGTGTCACTTATAAGT
>DAMAVY010000494.1:0-2438 GCA_032077725.1 Clostridium sp.
ATAGATTCTAAATCAGGTGAGGCTTTATTCTCTCTTGGTAATTTATATTTATTAAAGGAAGAGAGACTTAAAGCGATAGAATATTTCAATAAAGCGGAAGACGTAGGATATAAAACACCAGATTTATATCAAATTATGGCAGGTGTATTTCTTGATGCCAATGATGTTCCTCAGGCATTAAGATGCATTACAAGAGCAATATCGGTGTCGCCTTTTGACGGTGAATTGAGATTGCTTAAAGTTCGCATGTATCTTGCAGAAAATAGATTTAATGAGGCATTAGAGTCTTTGGATGAGTTCCAGAAAGTGCTACCAGATGCCTTTGAAGCATATGATTTAAAATCTCAGATTTATTGTGGTTTAAAGAGGTATGATGAAGCATTGCAAATATGTGAAGCTGGAATTGAACGTTTCCCATTAGATGCAAGACTTGCTCTCATTAAACTTAAAGTTTTAGTAGAAATGGATAATTATGTTGATGCTGCAGTTCTTTTAGCAGGTATGAAGGAAAAAGGTCAGTATGATCAAGTAATAAAAGAAGCATCAATTCAAGAAATAATTATTGATTTGAAGAAAAATGATATTGATCATGCTATTGAAGTGCTTTCAAGTGCAAATAAAGCATTAGGAAATGACGCAGATATTGTTTATTTATTGCTTGATATCTATGGAAAAACTGAAAAATATGAAAAAATATTAGAGACTTCTGCATTACTTGCAGAAATGGAAGCAGGAGATTTCTATACTGCTACTGCTAAATATTTTCATGCACATGCACTGGATAAGCTTGGCAGAATTGAAGAGGCGAAGGCTGAATATAGGAAGTTAACGGTATTACTTCGTAAGTTTACAATTAGTACACCCTCCTTTTATGAAGGATATATTTATAGATTACTCTGCCACACAAGAATTGGGGAGTATGCCAAAGCATTTGAATTAGCAGATTATCTAGAAAGTATGTATCCTGAACGAGCAGACTCTCATGCATTCCGTTCCTTTATATACAAGGAAAAGGGTGATATGGAAAACGCTGAGAAGGAAAAAGTTCTTGCACAACAACTAAATCCAAATCTGAATATGTGAGGTGATTGAGTATGGGATTATTCGAAACCTCCACATTAAAATTTGACATTGACCAAATAGAAGAAATGGAGAAAAAAATCAAAGATACTGTAATAGATTTACAAGATTTAAAAACAAAACTAATTCAATCAATTGACCAATTAAAAAAAGATTGGAATACACCTGCTGGGAAGAAATTCATCAAGGAAGTCGATACAAATTGGTCAGTACAAATAGACAAATATGTAAAAGTTTTAAATGCAGTTGATGAGTTACTAAAGACTGCGGCTACTGAATACGAAAAAGTAGAATCAAGTGCAACAAAAATATCTTTTTAGTTATAAAGCTCTATAGAGCATTATATAAATAATTTTTAATTTGAAAGGAGAATAAATTTATGGCAACAAGAGTAGACAAACCTGGGATTGAAGGCTGTGTTAGCAAAGTTAATTCAGCAATTGAGGCATTGAAAGATGCTGCAAAGGATATTAATGCTTCAATGAATGAACTCCCTAACTATTGGGAGGGTGCAGCATATGATAAAGCAAGATCCACCTATGAGGAAGAATATCAACAACTTCTAACTACAACAGTTCCTACTGCGGTTGAGAATTTCCGTGATTACATCAACCAATGTATGCAAAAGATTATCGAACTAGATCAACAATTATCTGGAAACTAATATTTTAGCTGTGGATTTATGCTAAGTGAGGCACCGGTAGCTTAAGCTATCGGTGTTTTATTATTTTAAATAATGAGGTAGATAGAAATGATTAAATTAATTGGACAAATACCTGTAAAAAGAAGTATTGGTTTTAGAATAAAAAAGGCAAGTTTAACAATAGGACTTGTTACACTAGTAGTTGCAATCATTCTTGATTGTATAATAAATAATTATTATATGATTACACTTTTGATACCGGGATTATATCTATTTAACATCCGTGTTAAAATGGGGAAATCAGTACTATATAAGGATGTAGAAATTATTGTAACGATCGAAGAATTAGAGATTACGATTATACAAGAAAATATTATCTCGCATAAAGATAAAACATATTATGTGAAGTATGTGTTTAATAAAAATATGTTACAGAAATTATCGTATACAGAAGATGCATTACTATCGTTTAGGTTCAATGGTCAATATACATTGATGGAAAACAATAGAATTGTTGAAACAAAGCAACTTGAGAAATATGATTTATCATTTTATGTTTCACAGGAAGATGCTAATAGGGTAAAACAGATTATTACAAGTGGGTAAAATGATAGTAAAAATAAAATAACCTCCTGATGATGTCAAATCATTGGGAGGTTTCCTTATAGAAATATTACACTGGCTATAAAATCAATTAACGTGTATACAATAATTG
>DAMAVY010000495.1:0-2433 GCA_032077725.1 Clostridium sp.
TAATCCAAAGGTAAGTGATATAGATTTTTTAGTTATAGTAAAGAAAACTATAACTTCTAAAAATGGTTAAGGTAATTAAAGGAATAAATGATAAATAGGAATTTGAAAGGGGAACATTATGGATACAAATGAGCAATGGTTACAGTGGGCGATAGAATTACAAAGCCTTGCACAAGCAGGTCTTACATATGGGAAAGATGTTTATGATAAGGAACGGTATGAGCGTATTAGAGAAATATCAGCAGAAGTTGTATTTCATATGTCGGATATTCCTTTAAGAACGGTAAAAGACATTTTCTGTAATGAAAGTGGATATCAGACACCGAAACTTGATACTCGTGCATCTATTTTTGAAAATGGAAAGATTCTTCTTGTTCGAGAGAATAATGGAAAATGGTCACTTCCAGGTGGTTGGTGTGATGTAAATGTGTCAGTTGGCGAAAATACAGTAAAAGAGGTAAAAGAAGAATCAGGTTTGGATGTGGTTGCAGACAGAATTATTGCAGTTCAGGATAGAGCAAAGCACAATCTTCCTGTCTATGCATATGGTATTTGCAAAGTATTTGTGCAATGTTCTGTAATTGGTGGACAGTTTGAACAGAATATTGAAACAACAGAATATGGTTATTACGAAGAGGATAATCTACCAGAGCTTGCAACAGAGAAGAATAATGAGGAACAAATTAAAATGTGTTTTGATGCATACCATACAGATGAATGGAAAACGCTATTTGATTAACAAATTTCAATTTATAGCTTAGATTAAAGTGAATTTATAGGAATAATTTGTAGATAATGCGAAGCAATTAATAATATTTATTCTTTGAAAATTTAACAATACGGTATTCGAAAATATGTTATAATGTGGATAAAAAAATTAAATTTGGATCCTAGTTGTAATTTATTGTGAAACAGTTATATATTCTTGGAAATTTTATTTATGGGAGAAAGAAATGATAAAAGCGATAGTATTTGATATGGATGGACTGATGTTTGATACAGAAAGGCTAACAATTCAAGCTTGGGATTATGCTGGAGAAAAACTTGGTATTGGTAAAATGGGGCATATGGTTTATAAAACTTTAGGTATGAATATTGAAAGTGCTAGGAAAGTTTTTATTGGGGAGTATGGAGATAAGGTTACTGAGGAAGATTTAAGCGAGCATGCACAAGAGTTTTTTCATGATTATTTTAATGACCACGGTATACCTTTGAAACCAGGATTAATTGAATTATTAAGTTACTTAAAACAGAACAATTATAAGATTGCAGTAGCAACATCATCGAATAAAGATGTTGCACTTAAGCATTTTGAAAGAGCAAATATTACAGAATATTTTGATGTAATAGTATGTGGAGATATGGTTGAAAATAGTAAACCTGCACCAGATATTTATTTAAAAGCTAGTGAAATGTTAGGAGTTATCTCATCAGAATGTTTAGCCCTTGAGGATTCTCCGAATGGAATTAAATCTGCATTTTCCGCACAATTGAAACCAGTAATGATACCTGACTTAATTGAGCCTACAGAAGAAATATTAGGAATATTACATTCTAAGTTAACGAATCTTTATGAAGTGATTCAGCTACTTAGTTCTAATTGTAATGAATAATTTTCATATAAGGTGCAATGCAATAAAATTAAATAATTTCCTATAATACCGTACTATTCAAAACTGAATATGCGGTATTTTTTAGTGCGTAATTGAAGGATTTCATTCATTAATCAAATTGTTAAATGTTAAAAATTATGCTTAATTTACACTTGTACCCTATAAGTTAGACACCTAATATAAGTCTATCTTATAGGGTGCATTTTACATTCAATTAAAACAGCCAAAACCTGCAAACCTGCATGGCTACAACAACTATTTAGCTAGGTAAAATGTTACATGCTTTCATATTTAAATAGTTTCCTATGGAAATTTTTATAGTATTATAAATAAAATGTAAAATACATAAAATATATTTATAGATGATGGAAAATGTTTTATGATATGTTGAAGGGAAGATAATAAAATGCACTCATCAATAAGATTTAAAGTTTCAGATGAATACCAATGGCTGCTAATTTCACATTCAAACTCACAGTTAGTATTTGTCCCAGGCAAATGCACAATACTAATCAATTAAATAAAACCTTATAAATATCGTTACATTCTCATTTGGTAATTTTAAAATGATATATGTTGATATTACCACTAATAATAAAGGAAGTGAATTTTAGTGAGGATTGAGTACTTTAATACACACCCTCACTGAAGATAAATTTTGAATACTGATAACATTTTAAATAATATTGTAATAAGCTATAAGAATATATTAAAAGACAACCTTGTTGGGATATATGTACATGGTTCCTTAGCTATGCATTGTTATAATCCAAAGGTAAGTGATATAGATTTTTTAGTTATAGTAAAGAAAACTATAACT
>DAMAVY010000496.1:0-1947 GCA_032077725.1 Clostridium sp.
ACTTATAGAAGCCGCTGAAAAGGCTTATTCTAGAGAATAGGAAATAGCTAAAATATCAAGGGAATTAAAGAAAATGGCTAAAAATTTAGACATCACCGTAATAGTTTTATCTCAGTTATCTCGTGCTCCAGAACTTCGATTAGATCATAGACCAATGCTGTCAGACCTAAGGGAGTCAGGTTCCATAGAGCAAGATGCAGATGTAGTTATGTTTTTGTATAGGGATGAATACTATAACCTTGATACCCAAAATCCTGGAATTTCAGAAGTTATAATTGGAAAAAACAGAAACGGAGAAGTAAAAACTATAAAACTTGCATGGAAGGGGGAATATCAGAGGTTTGGAGAATTGAAAAATAATTGAGAATTGAAGAGATACCAGAAATCAAAGAGGCTATGGAAGACAGTGTGATATTTAAATAGCATCTGGAGAAGACATAACTAAGCTGCTGGAGGCAAAACTTGTAGAAGAAGTAAATATACTTAAGGCATTAAGTAGGTGGGATTAGAGGCTAGTAGGGAGAAATCCTTGCTAGTTTTTTAGCTAAAAATATCCTGCTATAAGCAATTTTTATTTACAAAATATGCTATAATTATAAAGATAAGGGGTTTTAGAATTAGATAAATAAGAATTTAGCGATTAGATTTTATTAACAATTTTAATCAACCGTTCATTACTATTATTTTATATTAGGAGGGGTATATGAGAAAGATACTATCAATAACATTAATCGTAAGTTTAATAGCATCAGCATGTTTTTTAACATCATGTTCTAACAATGACACATGGAAAAGAGGATATATTGAAAATCATCCAACTCCACTGCCTGCAACAATTTTAGAGGCTAGAAGTGATACTGTTAAATATGAAAAAGACCAATATGGAATTATAGATTTAAGGGGTACAAAAATAGATAGTGAACAGTTGAGTAAAATATCGGTAGCGGATTTAAATAATGTTACTCAATTTGATACCGTAACAGAGTGGCCAGAGGATTTACCGAAAGACTTTGAACCATGGAAACTTATTGAAGAAGGTAAAAAGAAAAAGCTTGAATTGGGCAAATTGCATGATAAAGGATATGATGGTGAGGGTATTGGGATAGCTATGATAGATGCTACCTTGCTTGTTGACCATGTGGAAATAAAAGATAATGTGAAGTTTTATAAAGCTTTTAGTAGTGAAAAAGACATAGCAGAAATGCATGGAGTAGCAATGGCTTCTATTGCAGTTGGAAGAAATATAGGTGTTGCTCCAAAAGCTGACCTTTACTTTATTGCTGATGATTTTTATAATGTTGAACAAAAGAAAGTAGATTTTACAAAAATTGCAGATGATATTCTAAATATTATTGAATTAAATAAATCCTTGAAAAATAAAATTAGAGTTATTTCAATTTCTAGTGGTTATTCAGATAAGGCATCTGTATTAGGTACAGTAGAGTTGTCAAAAGCTATAAAAAAAGCTGAAGAAAATAACATTGAGGTATTGTGTTTGATACCAGGGAACAAAATCTTTAATTTCTCAAGTGCAACAAGAGTATCTTATTCAGATGTTAATGATATTACTAAATTTATGCCATATTTTGATATGCCAAATTATAAAAATATATATGTTCCTACTGATAAAATAACCTGGGCTTCTTTTTTGGGTGAAGAAGAATATGCTTATGCACCATGGGGAGGTATGAGCGCTATAGTTCCATATGTAGCTGGGTTATATGCATTGGCGTGTCAAGCGGATAGTAGTATTACCTTTGAAAAATTTTGTGAAATAGCTAATTACACAGCCATTGAAACTGAGCATATTTCAGAACAGTATGGGAAACAAAAATTTAGACTTATTGACCCTAATGCAATTATTGAAAATTTAATTAAATAATAGAGTAATAAAATGTAGTAATTAAAATAGGTTAATTAATGGTTAGTTATTTATAGTTATATAGT
>DAMAVY010000496.1:1957-2431 GCA_032077725.1 Clostridium sp.
AGGTGTTCTTAATCTAACTGGTAAATTCCAACTTGCAGTTTAATGAAATGAGAGTTTTTAAATAAAGAAGCTATAGAGCTTTATTAAAGTGGAACCTACGTAAGGATATATTGAAAAAGACTATTTAAACGTAACAAATCATAGGAGGGCAAAAATCAAATAGCCATCCGCAAATCATGGAGGTAACGAATGGAAATTAAGGTAATTACATCACTTGATGGTGAATGGCAAAAAGTTATTAGTTATGCTGAGGATTGTTCTTGGCATGCTGGAAAAAATTTGTCCATATTAATGAAAAAAGAAATGTTTGTAGAATGGGAAAGGGTGCTTGTTGCAATTGAAAATGATGAAATTGCAGGTTATTGTACTGTTTCAAAAACAGATTGTATTCCCAAAGTGGAATATACACCTTATATTGGCTTTATGTTTGTTGGAGAGGCGTATAGAGGTCACAGGCTAAGTCAAAAACTTATC
>DAMAVY010000497.1:0-2413 GCA_032077725.1 Clostridium sp.
CCAAAAATGTAAATACGGAAGCTATTAAAGTAGCACCTAAAATAAATAGCAATATAAGTTTCCATCTTTTTTTTAATACTTGAAACACTTCACTTAAATCAATTGCACTTTCCTCCAAGATAACCCTCCTATTCGACAATTTATATATTATTATATCTATTGTATAATTATAAGATATATTATGACTAATTTCAATTTATAACTTTCTTAACCTTAATAAGTATAACATAGAATTTGTAACTTGTCACAGTTCAATCCTAGGGTTTCTTGTAAAATGATGTCTATATTGAGCGAATACTTACTGGGAATTTTGTCTCATGTCTAGGAAATGTAACTTCCCTATTATATTCCAAGATGGAGAACATCAGCAGAACAACACTAGCCGAGTACCCTTAGCATATAAGTTAAACTATTACTGAAAAGTTTCATAAAATTATAAAAATATTTTTTGTTACTTTTATATCTATTTACACGTATATAGGTTGATGGTAAAATTATAAATGTGAAAGGACGTGATAAAAAATGTCACAAGATGAAATTAATTCTAAAAGAAAACGTAAAAAGAAAAAAAAATCCACAAAATTTAAAGTTATAATGACTATTTTAGTTGTGTTAGTATTTATTATTTCTATAGGAGCAGGCTATTTCTTTTCATTATTAAATAAAGTGGATACTGTAAGTCTAAATAAAGCGGAACTAGGAGTTACCTCTAAAGAAGAATTAAAAAAATATGATTCTTTTGATTCAATCAAAAACATAGCTCTCTTTGGAATTGATGCCGAAGAAGGAAATACTGGACGATCTGATGCCATGATGATTATTACAATTGACTCTAAGCATAACAAAATTAAGACTACTTCAGTTATGCGAGATTGCTATGTAAATATTGATGGACATGGCATGGACAAGTTAACTCATGCTTATGCCTATGAGGGTCCAACCCTAGCCATTAAAACATTAAACGAAAACTTTGGACTTAACATTGAAGATTTTGCATCAGTTAACTTCGACTCACTACCTCAAATCATTGACCTTTTAGGTGGAGTTGAAATTGAATTATCAGATGTAGAATATTCACGAATTCCTGGAATAAGTTCTCCAGGTACTCATTTACTAAATGGTGAACAAGCTTTAACTTACTCAAGAATAAGAAAAGGAGCAGGTGATGATTTTGAAAGAACCCATAGACAAAGGATTGTGCTTTCTGCACTATTTTCTAAAGCTATGAGCTCACCAGTTACATCTTATCCATCAATCTTAAGTAACCTCTTGCCTCTAGTGCAGACAAACATGTCTTCTGGTGATATTTTATCCCTTGCTACTAAAGTAGCAGGCATGGGTAAAAGCACCTTAGAACAAGACAGATTCCCAAGAGATGAAGATCTTCTTAAAAATGATGACCCTGAAGTCTCCTACGTAAAGTTTAATATTGAAACTGTTAAACAGAAGATGCAAGATTATATATTTGACGATAAAAAATAATATGCAAAAGGGACTGTATCAAATAATTTGAAACAGTCCCTTTGTTATAGTTACACTTCTGTTTTATTTTTATATTTCAAAAAATTCTTTCCCCTCTTATATGCCGTACTAATATCTTTTCTATATAGATAAATTAATACTAGCAAAGCAGGAATTGCTATTATAATTGCTGGTACTATATTCATTGGTGAAATTAGCCTCCAAAGAATAATAAATATCACTAGTACTACACTCATAATTTTTAATCTCTTGCTTACTATTACGAGTTTCATTTTTGATAATACTATTGATGCTATAATAACACTTACCGAATACCCCACCAATGTTGCAATAGCTGATCCTTCTATTCCAATAATACCAATTAAAAAATAATTCAAGATAATATTTATAATAGCACCCGCTGAAAGAATTAACGTTGATGGCCATGTTTTTTTAACAACAAGAAATTGATTTGCGATGGTCTGAAATAACATTAGTAATAGCGGTGATAAAAACAGGTATGGAAAAACTTGAAATCCTTTTACATAATCTCCATTAAAAAACAAGTCAAATACAAAGTGAGAAAATGGGACAATCACTATGAATACTGAAAATGCTACTAATGCTAAATACTCAAATATTCTTGAAGTTAATTCTACTTGATCCTTATCCTTCATTGTCGAAAAAGCAAAATACTGCCACCCCGCTGCAAAAGCAGTATAAATAAATTGACTTATTGAAGCTACCCTAGCACCTATACCATATATTCCAACATAACTATTTCCCATTAGTTTTGATATCATAAATCTATCACATGATGTAAATACCCAGTACATGATAAATCCTGGCATTAAAGGTGCACCTATTTTTAGCATCTCCTTTATAAGATTAAAATTTACTTTTTTAAAATCAAACCATCTACTCTTTAAAACATAAAAAACTATAAGCATTC
>DAMAVY010000498.1:0-2411 GCA_032077725.1 Clostridium sp.
AGTTCTAAGGAGGTAACCTCAAGTAATCCAAAGCTTAAAGTATCTGTAACCTTTAATGCAATGGCTGAATTTGTCTCAGCAGTTGGTAAGGATAAAGTAGAAATATCTACAATCATACCAGATGGAACAGAACCTCACGATTTTGAACCTAAAGCAGCCGATATCACAGAACTAAGTAATGCTAAGGTATTTATTTATAATGGGCTAGGTATGGAATCTTGGGTAGATGAAGCAATTCTTGCAGCACAGAATGATAATTTAGTTGTAGTTGATGCATCCAAACATTCAACACCAATTGAAAATACTGAAGAAGAACATGGAATATATGATCCGCATCTATGGTTAAGTATAAATGGTGCTCAGATTGAAGTAGAAAATATAGCAGACGGACTCTCAGCAGCTGATCCTGACAATAAGGATTTCTATCAAGCAAATTCTACTGATTATATAGCACAGCTTAAAACCATATTTAATGAATATGATAAAAAGTTCTCATCCCTAGACAATAAGAATTTCGTAACAGGTCATGCAGCCTTTAATTATTTCTGTAAAGATTTTGGTTTAGAGCAAAACAGTGTTCAAGACGTATTTGCAGAAGGTGAACCAAGTACACAACAGCTTGCAGAACTTGTAGATTACTGTAAAGTAAATAATGTAACCACTATTTTCTCAGAAGATATGGCAAGCCCTGAAATATCCCAGACACTAGCCAGTGAAGTTGGTGCTAATGTTGAAACCATACACACTATGGAAAGTGCCGAAAATGACATGACATATTTAGAACGCATGAAGGATAACTGTGAAAAAATTTATACAAGTCTTTGTAAATAAATCAATCCATCCAAGATGGGTTATTCTATTCTAAAATTTCCAAAGCTTATCTAAGTTTGCGCAAATAGCTCTTTTTATATGATACACTTAATTGTAAATGCTACCATAATCTATGTAATATTGACTCTGTAAAAATCGTAGTTGAAATGGATGAAATTTTTTGCAGAGTCTTATAAGGGTAATCATGAGAAAGACAAGAAAAGAGAAAAAGAAATCAAACTCAGAGTTATTAATCATGAACAGATTTGTTTATCGAGTGCAATAGATGGAAATGGAAATATCATGTTTGTGTGTGTCTGCAAGGAGGGATATGACCTTCTTTTAATTAAGACATCATATCAATATTTTTATCTAACAGAGCTAAATCTTGAAAATACTATTTAAGTCTCTTCTCATAATTTACATCTTTTATATCTACTTTTCTGTAATATTTTTATACAGATTTTTTAATTTAAGTATTTCCCATAGTAATCTTTTTCAGATATTTTTCTCTTTTGTATCAATGTAAACAAAATTAATCCACCAATAATTAATAGAAATGATAGCATTTGCGATACTCTGATTTTTCCTAATAAATAAAGACTGTCTGTCCTTAATCCCTCTATTAAGAATCTTCCTAATCCATAACCGATAAAATAAACCGCAAGAATAATACCATCCTTCTTAGTTTTTCTTACGATTACAATTAGTAGCATAAACAATAGCAAGTTCCACATACTTTCATAAAAAAATGTGGCCTGATGCCATTCAGATATAGAATCAATATATACACTATAAGGGAAAAATTGAAGTTTGGAATTGGTAATCAATCCACCATACGCTTCTTGATTTACAAAATTTCCCCATCGACCAATTGCTTGTCCCAAAACTAAGCTAGGTATCACTAAATCAACTAATTTTAGGAATGGAAATTTATTTATCTTACTGAAAATAAATGCTGTTATCGCACCTCCTATTACACCTCCATATATTGCCAATCCACCTTCTCTTATTGCTAATATTTTCAATGGATTATCTGCATATGCTTCCCATTCAAAAGCTACATAATATAAACGGGCACATATAATAGCAATAGGAAAGGCAATTAGAATAAAATCAATTATTAAATCTGATTTATAACCTTTTCTTTTTGCCCTATAACATGCTAGAACTATACCCAATGCCATACCAAACCCTATGATTACTCCATACCATGCTATATTAAATCCACTAATTCCGAACAAATTTTCAACCATAAATCTACTCATCTTTCACTTTCTCCTAAACTTTTTATTTGATTATAAAATAAATGGATAAACACCTAAGCCAATAACTCCTGCCCCAATCATTACAATAATTGGATTAACCTTCCACCTTCTAAGAATAAAGATAGCAAGAAAAAATATTGACACTAATACAAAATCTATGTTTCCTATCTCACATGAGACACCTTTTCCACTCCAAAAAGCTAAAATTATTAATGATAAGCCTGCTGAAGCAATCATCGCTACAACAGCTGGTCTTAGTCCATTCAATACTCCTTTAATAATCGATAATTCTCTATATTTATAATATATATAGGCTAAAAAAAGTACAATAAT
>DAMAVY010000499.1:0-2410 GCA_032077725.1 Clostridium sp.
AATTTGGACACCTGCAGCTCCTGCTGCAGAAACAGCAGCTCCATTAGCAAATGGATTAATAGTTGATCCTAAAACTCCGCAACCAGCTCCAAGAAGAATTGTAGATACTGCTACCACTGAATCAAAACCTGCTGCAATCATAGTAGCAGTGATCAATGCGTAAAATGCTAAGCTTTCTTCCGCCATTCCATAAGTTGTTCCACCAACTGAGAAAAGAATCATTAGTACTGGTATTAAATATATTTCTTTTCCTTTTAATTTCTTAACTAGAGAACCAACCCCAGCATCTAAAGCGCCAGTTTTAGTTACAACTCCTAAGAATCCACCAATTATTAGTACAAATAGTGCAACATCAATCGCACCTTTAAGTTGTCCGTTATTCCATACATTTATATATGGACTTTCAGCTTCATTTATAACAGTTAATGCAGCATCAACACCGTCTGCTTCTCTAGCGGCATTTATAGCATCATCTAAAGCTAAATCTTTAACACCAATAAATCCAGTAATTGGAGCCATAGCTAAATCTGAAACAGATGCTTTTTTAACTCCTGGAGCGAATTGAGTAACAAGTGCTATTATAATCATAATAGCCAATAATATAGTATAGGCAGATGGAAATTTAAATTTCTTATCTTTTTTATTTGACATATTATTTACCCCCTAAAAAATGAACTAAAGATATTAATTATTTATTAAAACCCCAAACCTTATTTCGCCGAATTCAAATATATAATTATTTCTTTATTATAGTTCCTGTAGTACCATGTAATGCTTCTTTAGCTTTTTCTAAAGATGTAATTAAAGCCTCTCCATTAATTGAAGATTTTACATAGTCAACGCAAGCCTCTACTTTAGGAAGCATTGATCCTTTAGCAAAATGACCTTCATTTATATATTTAGCAGCAGTATCAAGATCAATTGTAGCTAATTCTTCTTGATTTGGCTTGTTAAAGTTTATACAAACTCTATCTACAGCTGTTAAAATAACTAACATTTCTGCGTCTAAATCTTTTGCAAGTTTAGCACTTGATTTATCTTTATCGATAACTGCAGCAACACCTCTAAGTGTACCATCAGCTTCTTCAACTACTGGGATACCACCGCCACCAATAGTAATAACTACAGTACCGTTATCAACTAATTGTTTAACAGTTTCAAGCTCTACGATTTTTTGTGGTTGTGGAGAAGCAACAACTCTTCTATATCCTCTTCCAGCATCTTCTACGAAAGTATAGCCTTTTTCTGAAGCTATTTTTTCTGATTCTTCTTTAGTATAGAACATTCCAACTGGTTTAGTTAAGTTTGTGAAGGCTTCATCCTTTTCGTCTACTACAACTTGTGTAACTATTGTAGCTACATTTTTCTTAATTCCACGTTTTAAAAATTCTGTTCTAATTGATTGTTGTAAATGATATCCAATATATCCTTGGCTCATTGCGCCACATTCTGCAAAAGGCATTAATGGAGTATTAGCACCACTATTTGCTGCAAAATCCATAGCAAGATTTATCATTCCAACTTGTGGACCATTACCATGTCCAACGATTACATTGTATCCTTCTTCTACTAAATCAACTATTGTTTTAGCAGTATGTTTTACTAAATTTAATTGCTCTTCTGGTGTGTTACCTAAAGCATTTCCACCTAAAGCTATAACTAATTTTTTCATAACCTTCACCTCTTATATTTTATTTATTCTATGTATAATCTCAACACTATATAGAAAATCTCTTACAAAGTAAGATATTTAATTAATCAGTTAATCAATTTTATAACATCAGTTATTAGGAAACGTTTGCTATTTGTGACTTATTAAATTAACGTCGAAAGTGGACTTAATATAATTAAGCCCCTTTCAACATCAATGCATTATTAAAATTTATAAATTAATTACCTATAGTTGCAGCCATTATTGCTTTAATAGTGTGCATTCTATTTTCTGCTTCATCAAATACTACAGATTTTTTAGATTCAAATACTTCATCAGTAACTTCGATTTCAGTAATTCCAAATTTTTCTCCCATTTGTTTTCCAACAACTGTTTTTAAATCATGGAATGCTGGTAGGCAGTGCATGAATATAGCTTCTGAATTTGCATTATCCATAACAGATTTATTAACTTGGAAAGGTTTTAATAATTTAATTCTTGCTTCCCAAACTTCATCTGGTTCTCCCATAGATACCCAAACGTCAGTATATATAACGTCTGCGTTTTTAGTTCCAGCCTTAACATCTTCAGTTAATGTTATAGTGCAACCATTTCCAGCAGCAATTTCTTTACAAGTAGCTACTAATTCTTCAGCAGGGAATAATTCTTTTGGAGCACAAGCTGTGAAATTTAAGCCCATTTTAGCACAAGCAACCATTAATGAGTTACCCATGTTGTTTCTACCATCGCCCATGTATA
>DAMAVY010000500.1:0-2396 GCA_032077725.1 Clostridium sp.
TGCTTTCAAGCTTAAATACATCTTGAAGAACTAGTAGCTCGTGCTGCTTATCTAAAATATTCACAAGTGCCACAATTGCATTCAACTCTTCTTCTAGTATACTTCTAAGCTGATCTTTCATTTATTGTCCACCTTTCATTGAGGTCACCATGGACTTAGCTAAAACCTTAGAATCCACAGTATATGTGCCAGCTGTAATCTTACTTTTAATCATCTCTACAGCTTCACTACTTACTCCTACAGTTTCATCCTCTATAACTAATTTATTTAAACTCTTCCCCAAAGAAGAAAGTTCAATTGAATCCTTTGTTTTTTCTTTAACTAAATTATTGTTATTAGCCTTAAAATTTTCACTTGGCTTATAATTATTTACATAAAGAGCATTAATACTCCCACTGTTAATTTTCATGATTTCACTCCCTACTAAATCTCTATACTCTTATTCTCGAATACCTTTCCTTAAAGTTTATAGCATTTTCACTAAACACCTATGGAAATTTTTATAATCATAAAAAAGCAACGGAGGCTTAACTTCTCCCTCAACTCTCCATTGTCCATTGTCAACTCTCCACGAAGGTTGAGGATAGGTAATTTCACGAAGCGAAGGCTTAGAGTTTCTTAATTGAATTTTGCTTCCTAGCACTTGTCTTTCATTGAAAAAAGTTTCATAACCCGCTGATCATATGGAAATTCTTCGTAATGGCAAAAAGTAATCAGTGTAGAAACAATCATAAATTTGATTCTAGAAATTCTTAGCCGTAGCGTTATAAGATTACCGTACTCCTGCCACGGAAGGCAGGAGCCGAACCCTGAGCCACGGACGGCGAATGGTGAGGGTAGGTAATTTTATAAAAGCGGAGGCTTAGAATTTCTTAATCAAATTTAGTTTCCTAACGATTACTTTGCCATGAAGAAGAATTTCCATTATCCGCTCAGCCTTATGAATACACTTAAAGAAAAAAAGTCTTTACTTAGAAAGACTTTTTACTCTATCTTCTCCACTAGCGATTTCAGTAATCTTAACCCCAAAGTTTTCGTCTACAACAACTACTTCTCCATGGGCTATTCTTTTACCATTGATAAACACATCTACTGGTTCTTCAGCTAGCTTATTTAGTTCTATAAGAGATCCTCTAGTAAGTGCTAAGATATCTCTTATATTTTTCTTAGTTCTTCCTAGTTCAACAGACAATTCTAGTGGAACATCTAAAATTAAATCTATATTTTTAGGCATACCTGAAGTTTTAACTTCATTTAATTGGTTAAAAGATGCTTGCTTAACATTTACAGGCTCGTTGTATCCACCATTATATCCTTGCATATTATAATTATTTTGATTTGAATTACTATCATTATATGATGCCTGAGTATTCATATCATAATTATTTTCTACAGCAATTTCTTTAGGCTCCATCGCCATAGATTCTATAGCTCCATTACTTTCTGATACTTCACTTACCATAGCTTCTTCATTTTTTTCTGTACCCATCATAATACTTACAATTTTCTTTGCAGTACTAATAGGTAATATTTGAATAAAACTACTATCTACTAAATCACCTATTGTCATTTTAAAAGAAATATCTACGATTTTTTCATCTTCATCTATAACTCTAGATATAGATTCTGTACTTTCATCACATATTGAAGATAGTGGTGGTGATATGTTAACCTCTCTACTAAACATAGTTGCCATAGAAGTAGCTGCAGATCCAATCATTTGATTCATTGCTTCTTGAACAGCACTAATTTCAAGTTCTGAAAGTTCTTCAGGAATCTCAATTTGTCCATCTCCGCCCATCATAAGATTGGCTATAACTGCTGAATCCCCTAAATTAATTATAAATAAATTTCCTCCATCAATACCACTTGTATACTGAACGTCTAATACTACATTCGGTGTACTAAAACCTTTTCTGATTTCACTTAAAGTGCTTATAGTTATAGTTGGAGTTGTAATATTTACAGGTTTTCCCACTACTGCTGAAAGCGCAGTAGCTGCTGTTCCCATAGATATATTTCCAACTTCACCAAGTAAATCTTTATCGAGATCTGTTATTTCCTCAACTGGAGGTTCACTTGAATCACCAGCATTGCCGTTTAGTAGTGCATCTATTTCCTCTTGTGAAAGAAAGGAATTATCCATCATTGTCCACTCCCTTGTCCATGTATTCAATTATTTGAACTGCTTTATTCTTACCTTTTAATCCTGGTTTGGCCTTAAATAAAAGTTCATCCTCCACGTAAATATCTATAGGATTGTTGCAACCTCTATCTAAAGTAATAATATCTCCTGTAAATAGGTTCAAGAAGTCATTTACGGAAATCTTCGTTTCTCCAAGCACTGCCTTCATTCCAACATCTACATTTTTCAAATTTTTGCTTATAGTATCTTT
>DAMAVY010000501.1:0-2371 GCA_032077725.1 Clostridium sp.
ATTATTTTTGTTGTAAGTTTAATATGTGAAATATCACAATTTATTATGGCTATAGGTGCTTCTGATATTACAGATATTATTAATAATACCATAGGTGGTATAGTAGGGCTGATAATAATGTATATGTTGGTAAAATTATCAAAAGATAAATATAAAGTATATAAATTTGTAAATATTATTGCTGTAATTGGAACAACCTTTATGACCTTTTTATTATCAGCTACTGTATTTTATAATATATAATTTAGTATTTATACACCTAAATAGTAATTTTGATTTCAAGTTTTGATTAAATAAATTTTGGTTTGATGTTATAATAAAGTTAATTCAATAGATTTTGAATTTTTAGGTACAAATAACTATCAATCTTCATTCCATCTTTGGGAAGATATAGAGAAAGATTATATGCTAACAGATGTTATAGAAATACATTTTTTAGAATTGCCTAAATTCAGGAATAAGAAAAACAAGGATTATAGAGAAAATGATATAGAAAGATGGCTTGCTTTTTTAGAAAAAGATATATCTGAAGCTACATTAAAGGAGTTGATGAGTTTGGATACAGCAATAGAAAGAGCTGAACAAAAAATCGAATATTTAAGTAGTGATGAAGAGACAATGAGAATTTATAATGAGAGACAAAGATCACTGCATGAAAGAGCTAATATGATCAGTTCGGCAGAAGCAAGAGGTCAAAATGATAAAGCAATAGAGATAGCTAGAAATTTATTAGATGTACTAGATGATGAAACAATAGCAATAAAGACTGGATTAAATGTTGAAGAAATTAAAAAGTTAAGAAAAGAAAATTAAAGGGTAGGCTTATTTTAGTCTATCCTTAGCTTTTATAAAAAAGTATCAATGAAAATTTGAATTTTACAATATGGTTGAATATATTGTAGATGGGGAAGTGTTTGCCTTATGGTACGATGAACCGTATCATAAGTAACGTGGGCTTTGTTTTTGTGTAAAAAACTATATAGAATTGTTTATTACATTGAAACCCAATATTAGAAGAAGTAAAATAATATCATATGGATATTTAAAACTTTAACTAAGGATTGAGGTGTAAAACATGTATACAAAAACTGAAATACTTAATATTGCAAAAAAACAATTAGCGGTAGATTTTAATTGTCAGCCTTCAGATTTTGAAAAAGAGGGAAACACCATTACTGAAAATAAACTGCTGGAAGGCAGGCGTGTTTATGAAAATGATGGTTGCTTCCTAAAAATGATTTGTATATGGGGAAGAGCAATAATCTCCACTGATGAAGAAATAAGGCAATGGCTTGAGGAAAAGATTTTAAAACGAGATGCCTGCTGGTTGTTTGATTTTAATAAACTTAGAGCAATAGATAATAAATTAAGAGAGTTTGGTCATGAGATTGAAGAAAAGCATAATTATTATCTACCATATCCAGTTACTTGTGATGTAAAACCTCTTACAAAAATAAAGTGGTTTGAAAAGGAAGATATATTACAATTTGAGGGTGATAGCAGGTTTGGTGAAGCTTTTATGTTTGATGACAATTTTCCGGATATTCTCGGAGTTGCCGCTTTTGATGGTGACAATATAATAGGTATGGCAGGTGCTAGTGCAGACAGCGAAAACTTATACCAAATAGGCATTAATGTAATGCCTGAATATAGAGGGAATGGTATTGGTACAAATCTAGTTGCATTATTAAAACAAGAAGTGTTAAAACGCGGAAAGGTACCTTTTTATGGAACGGCAGAGTCTCATATAGTTTCAAGAAATATTGCTATAAAGGCTGGATTTTTTCCTGCATGGGTAGAGTTAAATTCAAAAAAATTATAATGGAATTGTGAGCTTTGTATTTAAATAGTACGTTCGTGTTTAAATGATAAATTTGCAATAAACAGTAAGAAGGCTTACCTCAAGTAGTGTAAGCCTTTAATATACCCTATTTACCGCTACCATGAATTTACTTTACATACTTTGGCAATAATACCACAGGGTGATAACTTGAAAGAAGAATTTGGCTTTTTGGACATAACCAAAAGATCACAGGATGATGTGATGAATAAATGGATGGTTCATTTGTACTTAGGTTTAGTTTTTGGTGCAATAATATACTTTACTTATAGTTATATGGGTATGATTCCAGCTATAGTTATTTTGCTACCATACCTAGTGATATTAAAGAGAGATTATAAAGGATATTTAACCTTTATAATTATAGGGTTGTCCCTTGTAGCTTTTATTAATTGCTATACATATTTTTATGGAATAAAATCTATTAATACTATAGAATGTAGGGTTGAAGAAGCTAGGACTGGATATTATATTGGTAGTTATAATAATAGAAAATTAAAGATTTTTACAAATCATCATATAGATTTAGGG
>DAMAVY010000502.1:0-2371 GCA_032077725.1 Clostridium sp.
TATTCCTTCTTTAAGAATCTCAGCCATTTTATTAGCATGACTAGCTAAATCATAGTAAAGATTATCTTTAAATAATTCTTCAAACTGGATACCTAAGAATCTCCCTTTAGCAAGTAACGCTCCCTTTTGCTTAATATAATATCTAAAATCCTCTTTTAAAGAATCTTTGCAAATTACTAAAGCTTCTCCCATAAACGCCCCACCTTTAGTTCCACCTATATAAAAGGCATCTACCAATTGTGCAAGTTCATAAATTTCCATGTTGTTTTCTACAGAACATAATGCAGATCCTAATCTTGCTCCATCAAGATAAAGATATAAATTATTTTCTCTACAAACTCTACTTAATTCTTCTAATTCTTCTTTCTTATATATTGTTCCTATCTCTGTGGAATTTGAAATATACACAAGTTTTGGTTTCACCATATGTTCATCAGTATGTTCTGCAAGTACTGCCTCTATGTGCTCACCTTTTAATTTCCCATCTTTAACCTTTACAGAAATAACTTTGTGCCCTGTGGCTTCTATTGCTCCTGTTTCATGTACTAAGACATGACCAGTACTTGCAGCTATTGCTGCTTCATGAGGTCTTAAGAAAGCTGATATGGAAATAAGATTTGTCTGTGTTCCTCCTACAAGAAGATGAACATCCACATCCTGGCGTTTTATTTTCTCTTTTATTAACTTTGCTGCTCTTTCTGTATAGGAATCCTCTCCATAACCTTCACTTTGTTCAAGGTTTGATTTTGACAAAGCTTCTAAAATTCTAGGGTGTGCTCCCTCGCTATAATCATTTCTAAAACTATACATAATAATGCACCTCCACTTTAATTCTGTAATTCAATAACCCAGTAGCATACTACTAAATATAATAACATATTCTCTTCTTCAATATATATCTTTACTTGAATTTTCAACTTAAAACCACGGATTTAATGAATTCCTACTACAATGGTACTTTCAAATTTTCCTTCTTTGCGTAAAATTATAGTATAAAGGTTCAAAGAATAGATATATAAAGGAGATATATAATATGAAAATTGGCGTTTTAATGGGCGGAATTTCCTCAGAAAGAGAAATATCACTTTTATCCGGACAGGAAATAGCTGAAAATCTAGATAAAAATAAATATGAAGTTATAACTATAATAATTAATACAAAAAAAGAAGTTATTGAGAAAGTAATAGACTTAGATTTTGCTTTTTTAGCCTTTCACGGAGAATTTGGAGAAGATGGTTCAATTCAATGTATATTATCAACTCTTGGAATCCCTTATTCAGGAAGCTCGCCTTTAGCTAGTGCACTATGCATGAATAAAAAGCAAACCAAGAGAATTCTAAAAGCTGAAAATATATCTATAGCTAATGGTGTCAGTTTATATAAGCATGAAGTGATAAATTTCAATGAAATAGAAAAAATCAAATACCCTATGGTGGTTAAGCCTAATAATGGAGGCTCAAGCATTGGAATTTCTTTAGTTTATAGTAGAGATGAACTTCGTAATGCTATTATTACCGGGTTTATTTATAGTGATGAAATAATACTAGAGGAATACCTAAACGGTACCGAATATACTGTACCTATATTAAACGGTAAGGCCCTACCCATTCTTTCAATCGCTCATACCAGCTCATTCTTTGACTATAATTCTAAATATATTGATAAGAGCACTTTAGAAGAAATCGCCTGTCTCCCTGAAGCTATTGATAAAGAAATCCGCAATATCGGTGAGAAATGTTATAAAATCTTTGATTGTAAAGTCTATGCTAGAATTGATATAATACTTACCAAAGGGAAGCCTTATGTACTTGAGCTAAATACTCTACCTGGTATGACTGCGAATTCCTTATTCCAAAGAAGTGCAAAAGCTGCAAACATTAGTTATCCAGAACTACTTGATAGGATTATTCAATATTCTTTAAAATAATTCAAAGTAAATTGTAGTTTTTGTTGTTATTAGGCGGTGCTTATAGTATCAGCAGTTATAATTTTTAAAAAAATAATTCTTTCTTATATATACTACAATGGGCAAGTTCAACAATTTAAATTTAAAATATAGGTGGTGATTAATGTTGATATTTTCTACTCTTACTATAAATAGTAATGAACCTATTTATATTCAAATTGAGAGATGCATTACAGATGGCATACAAAAGGGTGCATTAAAAAAAGGCAGTAAACTTCCTTCCACTAGAGAGACAAGTAAAGTTCTTAATATAAGTAGGAATTCTGTTATTGCTGCCTATGAAGAACTAGAAAGTAAAGGAATAGTTATCACAAAGAAAGGTATAGGCACTTTCATTTTAATAGAAGGTGAAAACAAGTGTGAAGAATATAATGTGGACTTCCTCTCAAAGGTCAATGATTATGG
>DAMAVY010000503.1:0-2370 GCA_032077725.1 Clostridium sp.
TAACATACCTATAAAAGTTAAGATAAAATTTTCTCTATATACATAGGCGGAAACTTCATTATCATAAAACCCTAAAACCTTAATAGTAGCAATTTCACGAAGTCTTTCGCTTATATTTACATTTGTTAGGTTGTATAATACTACAAACGCTAAAGAACCTGCTGATACTATCATAACTAAGACTACATAATTTAAGCTTTTAATCATATCTCCAAAGTTGTTTTTAATGGTGGAATTAAAATTAATTGAAACTATATTTTCTAGATTTATCATGTCTTCTGCTAAGCTATTCTCAGCTTCCGTAGAAGTATCACTTATTTTACATATCATATTATTATAATGCACATCTTCCCCATAAAGATTTTTGTAGAAAGTAGGTGTCATATATATATAATTACTAACATAGTGCTCAGTGATCCCCGTTATCCTCACAGAAGTTTTTTCTTCATCTTCATTTTCCATAAATATAGTATCTCCGACTTTTGCATCTAGTTGCTTTGCTACTTTTTCACTAATTATAACTCCATCTTCAGAAAGAGTTAATTTTTCTTTACTTTTACGCTCTCTTAAGAGTATAAAATCATTAAAATTATCTGTATCATTTGGAACAAAAAACTTTACGTCCTTTTCTACTCCATTATTTGAAACCTTCCCATTTGAGCTATTTACTAGCATTGATTTATTAATTCTCTCATCTTTTGATATACTACTTATAATGTTTTTATAATTTTCTTCATTAACGTTCTCCTCGAGTCCTAGTATCATATCATATTTATAGATTTCTCCAAATTGCTTATCAACTATTGCCTTAATGGAATCTTTTATTCCAAATCCAGAAAGAAGAAGTGCAGTACACCCTGATATACCTATAACCGTCATGAAAAAACGTTTTTTGTATCTAAATATATTTCTTGCAGTTACTTTTTTAATAAAGCTAAATCTATTCCATATAAACGGTATCCTCTCTAGCAAAATTCTCTTTCCTTCCGCTGGAGCTTTAGGTCTCATTAAAAGAGCAGGGGTTTCTATCAGTTCTCTATAACAAGCAATTAATGCCGCTAGTGTAGTTGTAAGCACAGATGCCATAGTTGACATTATGGCATATTTTACATTAAAAGTTAGAATTACAGGTGGAAGATCATACATAATTCCATAGGCGTTAAATATAACTGTTGGGAATATTGTGAACCCTATAACAAGTCCTATGATACTCCCAGTGATACTAGCAAATGCCGCATAGAAAATATATTTTGATGCTATAGACCATTTACTATATCCTAATGCCTTCAATGTCCCTATATTACCTCTTTGCTCATCTACCATTCTAGTCATAGTTGTTAAGCATACTAATGCAGCAACCACAAAGAAAAATACTGGAAATACCTGTGCAATAGCATTAACTCTATCCGCAGAACCTTCATAATCCACAAAACTATAGTTAGTATTTCTATCCAGAACATACACCTTAGGTTCTTTAATATCCTTAATTTTTTTCTCTGCTTCGACTATCTTTTCTTCTCCATCTTTTATCTGCTTTTCTGCCTCTAACTTAGCCTCTTTATATTCTTCTCCCTGAACTAAAGCTAATTTCCCTGCCTCTAACTTAGCTGCATCTAGTTCCTTTTTACTACTTTCAAGTTTATCTGTAGCTTCTTTAATTACCTCTTCATATCTAATTTTACTTCTAGAAGCTCCAAGGCCTTCAAGTTTATCTTGAACTTCATTAACTACTTTTTCATATTTATCACTATAAGTTTGAAGTTCCTTAGCTCCCTTTACTGTAGCAAAAATTTCTGTATATGCCTTAAGATTAAAATCCTCATTAGGAATCATAATAAAGCCACTAACTTTACCATTTCCTATAGAACTACTTCCTTTTTCAAGGGAAATATAGGTTGGGCTATTAACCATTCCAACTACAGTGAACTTATTAGTTTTTAGACTATCATTAATATCTTTATCTGTGCCTGAATTAACTTCTATTACACTTCCAATTTTAATATTATATTGTGATACCTTACTTGCATCAACAACACATTCACCTGACTTTTCTGGATATCGGCCTTCTACTATCACCGGTTTATTTATGAAATCTTCATCCTGTTTTTCTATAGTATCTAGGGAAATCCCGTGTACTTTAAGTACAACTTCCTGTGTTTCAAAACTAGTCAGCACATCCAAAGAATATGTTGAAAATACTCCCTCTACTCCATCTACTTCTCTTATCGTTTTAACATCCTCAGGAGTAAACCCTAAGGTCCCAATCATTTGTAAATCCATAAAATTTGTATCATCATAATAAGCATCGGCTGTTATTTTCATATCAGGTGAGCCTACATTTATTCCTGCAAAAAATGCTACACCTATGGC
>DAMAVY010000504.1:0-2370 GCA_032077725.1 Clostridium sp.
TTTTTTAGTTTATAAGGAGGAAAAACTATGAGGCTGGTCCTTTTAGGGTTACCTGGTGCTGGGAAAGGCACCCAAGCTAAAAGAATCGCAGAGGAGTACCACCTGACGGCTATTTCAACTGGTGAAATGTTACGAGAAGCAACCAAGGAGAAAGATACATTCGGACTCAGAGTGCAAGAATATATGAATAAAGGAGAGCTAGTTCCAGATGAGTGGATAATCTCATTGGTTAAGAGTCGCTTACAAGCAAAAGATGTTGAAAATGGCTTTGTTCTAGATGGTTACCCACGTACCCTTCAGCAATAAGCCAGGTATTGCTTTGTTGCAAGCTTTGAATTATATGTTTTCTGGTATAATGGCTGGCTATTTTTTAAATGTTATTTGGCTGGATGCTTTTTTCTTTTACCATTCATTATTGACGAGATCCACTTTTTCATTGAAAAGAACATTCTGCTGAAGCGGTACATTGTGTGAATTTTTCTGTTGATTGTTTCGAATTTTTATATTGCATATATGGTTACTTTTTTTCAGTTCTATTCTTTTTTGCTGTGGGGTATCGAAGGCATCTTCGAATTGCGGAATTTAGTCGAATGCTGCTAAAACTTACTGTTTATGCACTATTAGCGTTATTAATGACGGCTGCACTTATTCTCCCCACATTGTTCTACTTGACGTAAGGGATTCGAAACACTGTTCAAACGATAGAATCAACTTTTTTTACTAAATTCTTAGCAAAGATTTTTAACGGAGTTTATTTTAATCGAACCTTTGTTAATACAACAAAATCAGTTTATCCGCATATATATAGTGACATACAATCACTTGTAGTGGTACCGACTTTCTTTCTCTCAAAGCAGATTACTCGTCGAGAATGTTTAATCTATGGCATGCGTTTCTTTTTAGTTTCCTATGTATCTATTTAATGGCACGGGCTCTAGACTTAGGTTTATGGGAAATGAAGAAAATACTAATCAGCTGAATTTTTTTGGTCAGTGATTCTAGGTTATTTGCTAGTAGTGTAGGAAATAAATTTTGCTTTATGGTTTTGGAATCAATTATTAATATTGCTACTTGCGGTCATTACGAGGATATTCCTTAGGAAAATCACAGTCTGAATCTTCCCTAGAAACTATAGAATGACAAGGGGGAGATGAGCAAATTCCTAATTGATTAAATAGGGTGCGTTACTAGTTAGCTCCATAGTAAGATTTTTTCAAAATTTTCTTGAGGTTGGATCAAAAAGGGCTCTTTTCAATTAGATTAAAAACACTCATAAAAAATAGGGAAACGAACTTATAATCGCGTTCGTTTCCCTATTTAATTTATTATGACCATAAAACAATTTGAATTTAGAAAGCACCTTCTTTCTTTGATAAAAAGTACTACTCGTAATCTGTCAGGACTGATAAGACTTTTTATATTAGCTAAATAAAGATTGGATATATTGATTAGCATTCTTAAATTCAACTGTATCGATCAGTGTGCCTTGTACAATCAATCTCGTTACAGCTTCCAAATCCCCGCATGTAACAAGAGTGATCATTTCTTTATTAGGAATATCATCAATGACTTCTACTTTTGATGGATCCACTTTTTCTTTCAAAGACACTTGGTAAATATAAATATTCTTTAAGTCTGTTACATATATTTTTTCTTTTAGAGAAATAAACTCTAATGGAGAAAATAATATAGTTTTATCTTTAGCACTATGGCTTGCTAAAGCATAATTTCGTTCTCCCATCTGCTGATTTGATTTCATTGTACCAGCCCCAGAAAGTAGTGAAATATTGTCTAAGCCTTTGTATATGGGTAAAGATAATTTTACATCGGGTATAGCGATACCACCTATTATAGGTAAATCACTATTTTTAAATTGTGCTTTTAATACTAACTCATTTGAAATAGATTCAACAGAATCAAAGTCAAAGTTTCCTTTCCTTTTCAGATTGTCTTCCAAATCTTTCTTTGAATAATTTGCTATGTCATATTGTTGAACTTGTTTATTCAGTAAGTAAGATCGAATTTGAAAATTAAATATTAAAACTAAGCCTATAAGAAAAATGGTAATTAAAAGTAAATTTAAAAAAATACGCTTGATTCTTTTTATCATTTTTAGATTCCTAGAAATGGAGCAGGATCTACGAATCCAGACCAATTTGAGCTAGTCGCTATTCCAAAATGTAAATGAACTCCAGTTGAATTTCCTGTAGTCCCCATGGTGCCAATGGTCTGGCCAGCACTCACTGATTGGCCTAGTGTAGCAATAAAATTACTTAGGTGAAGGTAATATGAGTAGTAGCCATCTCCGTGATCAACAATAATGTAATTACCTGCGGATCCATCAAAGGATGCCTGCACTACAGTTCCTGA
>DAMAVY010000505.1:0-2361 GCA_032077725.1 Clostridium sp.
CCAGGGACGTAGCCGCCCTTATCTCCCACTTTGATAGAAAAGCAGAGAGTCCAAAGCTTTGATTTGGTGCGAATCGCTTTCACAGGGGTACATGGGAGTATTAGGGCGGGTAATCATCGGATAAAATTTTAATAAACTAGGAAAATTAATCACTATAGGATTTAAGTAAGTTAAACTTGTTAAATGACAATTAAAATACTAAAAATTTGTTAAATAGCTAAAGTCGTATGTTACATATGGCTTTAGCTTATTTTTATGTATATATATTATTTTAATTCATGATAAATGTGGTACAATTTACTTGTTAATGTAATGAAAAATTACATTTTATCTACAAGGAGGAGTGCTTGAAATGATGAGAGATAAGCTTTATGTGGCAACTATTGCATCGGATGCAATTTCTGTTGTAAGGGAATATAAATTAGGACTGGAAATAGATGAGTTTTGCTATGCACCCAATATGGACGATGAAAATTTTTTAGAACTTGATAGGAATGTAAGAGAAAAAATGAAGGTCTCAGATAATCATATTTTCCATGCACCTTTTAGCGAACTCTTTCCTGCAGCAATTGACCCTTTAGCTTTGGAACTTGCATATCAAAGATTTAATCAGTCTTACAAATTGGCAAGAGCACTGGGGATAAATCGTATGGTGGTGCATACAGGATATGTACCATTTTTATACTTTAAAAGCTGGTTTTTACAACGGTCAATTGAGTTCTGGAAAAAATTTATGAGCGATAAGCCGGAAGACTTTCATATTATGATAGAAAATGTCCTTGATGACGAGCCTCATACTTTAGCAAAGCTCATTGAGGGCATTGGAGATGAAAGAGTAAGAGCTTGCTTAGATGTCGGGCATGCTAATTGTAGGACAAATCTTGAGCTGATGGAATGGGTAGAGACCCTTGGTCCTTTACTTAGTCATGTGCATCTGCATAATAATGATATGACCTATGATAAGCATTGGTCACTTGGAAAGGGTAATATAGATATGAACGAAATCCTAGAGGGGTTTAAAATAAACGCACCTAATAACTTAACCTATACCATAGAAAACCAAGAGTGTATAGAATCAATTAAGTGGCTTATTGAGAACGGATGGTTAACTTAAGTATTCAATCATTAATAAAAAATGCCACAGGTTTTGAGGGAGAAATAACGTTGTCCCCTGAGGATAGTTCCAGTGGTTGAAAGGGAAGTTCAAAAATGAAAATATTATTTGTTGAAGATGATAAAACAATTGCATCAGGCCTTTGCTACTCACTTACACAGGAAGGATATTCAGTGACACATTGCTTAAATGTGGAGTGTGCAAAAACTTCCATTAATGAAAATAGATTTGATATGGCTATACTTGATTTATCCCTTCCCGATGGAAGTGGCTATGACATATGCAAAATAATCAAGTCAAGGGAAGATATTCCAGTAATATTTTTAACGGCAATTGATGATGAAGTAAATGTAGTAATGGGTCTTGATATGGGAGCAGATGACTATATAACAAAGCCATTTCGTATAAGAGAACTTTTATCCCGGATAAAATCTGTACTTCGAAGATACGGGAAAACAGAACTTTCCAAAACCCTAATTGACTTGAAAGGTATAAAAATAGATACTTCTAAAGCAAGGGTGTATATAGGAGACAAAGAGATTATTTTGACTTCTCTTGAATTTAGACTACTCCTAATTTTCGCTAATAATGAAGGGCAAGTACTTACCCGTAATCAGCTTTTAGAAAGTCTATGGGATTTTGCAGGTGATTTTGTAAATGACAATACTTTAACGGTATATATTAAGCGCTTACGTGAAAAAATTGAGGATGACAGTCAAAATCCAAAGATTATAAAAACAGTTCGTGGAATTGGATATAAGGGAGGGGATTAAGCTGCTTAGAAACAAAGAAATAAGGATATATATAATTTTTTTGACATCAGTCCTAATCATAGCAACTGTTGCATGTTTTTTTATTAATGTAATTTCAGGAATTATTGCATTCATCGCTTTGCTTTTAATGACTTTATTATCTTTGTATTTTATTAAATGGAGATATGGAGAAATGGAAAAGCTTTCAAAGTATCTAAGACGTATTGCCGGTGGTGAATACTCCCTTGATATTAGAGATAATGATGAAGGTGAGCTTAGTATACTAAAAAGTGAAATATATAAAGTTACGGTAACATTATATGAGCAAGCAGAGCTTTTAAAAAAAGACAAGGTTTTCCTTGCGGATTCTATATCAGATATTTCTCATCAGCTTAGAACTCCAATAACCTCAATGTTTGTTATGACAGATCTTATACGTGATGAAAATTTGCCTAAGGACAAACGTATAGAATTTACACAAAATATTCGTTCACA
>DAMAVY010000506.1:0-2350 GCA_032077725.1 Clostridium sp.
ATATGACTACGTTTACCTACCAATATGACTACGTTTACCTACCAATATGACTACGTTTACCTACCATAAGTCTACCTTATTTATTTTATAGATTTAACCATGTTTACCTTGCATTAATCTACAGATTTATTAATATAGATTTATATTCATAACTAATAAGATAGATAAATAAAGTGCGGGATTTAGTAGTTAAAGATAATGCATTAATTAATGCGAGTTATAACTTAGATTTAGTAGAACAGCGTTTAATCTTATTAGCTATTGTTGAAGCAAGAGATAGTGGTCGAGGCATTAATGCCAATGATCCATTAGAAGTCCATGCTGAGAGCTATGTAAATCAATTTAATGTTGCAAGACAAACAGCGTACCAAGCGTTAAAAGATGCTTGTAAAGATCTATTCGTACGCCAATTTAGCTATCAAGAAATCAATAAGAGAGGAAATGTAGAAAATGTTTTAAGCCGCTGGGTCAGCGAGATTAGATATATCGATGATGAAGCAACCGTGAAGTTAATATTTGCTCCTGCAATTGTCCCACTTATTACACGTTTAGAAGAGCAATTTACTAAATATGAATTACAACAAATTAGTAATCTCAGCAGTGCGTATGCTGTGCGGTTATATGAATTGTTAATAGCTTGGCGCAGTACAGGCCAAACTCCTATTATTGAACTAGCAGAGTTCAGGAAAAAAATAGGTGTTCTTGATGATGAATATACAAGAATGGGGAATTTCAAAGACCGAGTATTAAATTTGGCTATTGCTCAAATTAATGAACATACAGATATTAAAGTCCAATGTCAGCAACATAAAAAGGGACGTAATATTTCTGGCTTTTCATTTACCTTTAAACAGAAAAAGGTCGTTATAGCTAACAATAAAAAGCAAACTACTCTTGAGATTTTCTCAAAATTTACTGATGCACAGCGACATTTTTTTGCTAATAAGCTATCTGAGCTTCCAGAAATGAATAAATATTCTCAAGGTACTGAAAGCTATTCGCAGTTCGCAGTTCGAATTTCTGAAATGCTAAAAGATCTACAAAAATTTGAAGAACTACTGCCATATCTAGAGAAAGTAGGCTTTAATGCAAAATAAAACTCATGTTCAGATTGGATGTTCATATGAACATCCCTGTACACGTACTGAGGGACTCCATTGAACACAACAAAATTCAGCGTTATGGACGCCAGTAAAGCGTTTAAAAAGTCTAGAACAACAATTTATGAAGCTATAAAAAGTGGCGAATTATCAAGGGATAGTGATGGACTCATAGATCTATCGGAATTAATAAGAGTTTATGGAAATCCAACTGGTGTTCAGTCCAGTACACGTATTGAACAAGTCCAGAAGGATGCACCTGTACGTGTACAGTCCGAGATCGAAAATGTTCTAAAAGATCAGATTGCTTTACTTAAAAATCAGTTAGATTTAGCAAATCAAAGAGAAAAGTCTTTGATGCAACATATTGAAGATCTTACTCATAGAATTGAGTTTAAAGGCACCTTAGAACAGCCAAAACAAGAAAATACTAGTAAGCTAAATGAATCTACTAATCTAAATATAGCAACAGATCCTCGGCCAGAGATTGAGTCGAACTATGACGCATTGACTACTCCTAGTGAAGACAATAAGCGTATACCTATTCCAGAACACGTTGAACCGGAACCTAAAAAAAGGGGATTATTGGGTCGTTTAGCTCGGGCAGTTTTTACAGATGAGTAAGGTTTTATTGTTGTTTTTAGCTAAACAAAAGTGTGGAACATTGCTTGTTTATTGAGCGTGGAACATGAATAATCAATAAAAAGCCGTTCCAGTGCGCTGAACTCTGGAACGTCTTAGTATAAGTTTTTGATTTATATGAAATAAAAAAGAGAGTTTCGTATAAGGTGTATTATGTTAATTTTAGGAGATCTATACAATTCTGTACTTTTTCACAATCATAGAAAAAGCAAATAAAATACTTACCCAAAATAAATAATCAATAAAAAAATTGAGAAAAACAAATTGATCCATGCCGATGAAAATAAATAAAGGATTGATACTTATACTTCCGACTGGAGAGGTTTCACCATCTATAAGGAACTGTAGAGGAAATCCCCCAGCTATGACTTCAACTTTTTCAAGCTTATCTACAACTATGCGAGCAACTAATATATTTTTTTGATAAAGCAAAGATACATAAGTCAAAATAATCGCTAAGAAATTAAAATATAATATTTTTTTCATAACTATTCTTTATCTTTTAAATTAATTAAAAACAGCCAATAACATAAGCCAGGAAAGAGAGCCATAAAAATAGTCCATGTATTGGTATACATTTTCCACCACTCTTTCGAAATTTCTCCTGT
>DAMAVY010000507.1:0-2347 GCA_032077725.1 Clostridium sp.
GAAGCTAAATAACCGAAGATTATTGCTGCGGTTACTCCTGCAGAAGAAGCTTTTACTCCTCCTGTTACAATTCCTAACATCCCTACCTTATCTATTTCTTCCATGACGCCCTTTGCTATAGTATAACCAAATCCAGGTAATGGAACTCTTGCTCCTGATAATCCAAAGTTAGCTATTTTTTCATATATTCCACAGCCCCCAAGAACTACACCTAATACTACAAACAAGACTAATATTCTAGCTGGAGTTAATTTTGTAGTATCCATTAAAATTTGACCAATAACACAGATTATTCCACCAACTACAAATACTTTTAGATAATCTATCCACATTTTATTCACCCCCGAATTCTAAAGCAATTGCGTGGGCAATACCTGGTATAGATTCACCTTGCAAATTGGAAATAGTACTTAAAAGTGCTCCCGTAGCTATTAGTAGAACTCTTTTATACTTTCTTTGTAACATTCCCTTATAAACCATGCTACTCATAACTGTTGCACAACATCCAGCACCACTACCTCCACAGTTAGTTTTTTGGCACTGACTATCAAAAATTTCATCACCACAATCTATGTAATTTGATGCAATGTTATATCCATATTCTTTTAAGAGTTCTATAGTTATCTGTTTTCCAACAGAGCCTAAATCTCCAGAAACTATTAGATCGTAATCACTTGGTTTTCTTCCTGTATCCTCGAAATGTTGTTTAATTGTATTGACTGCTGCAGGAGCCATAGCTGCCCCCATCTCATTAGGATCTGTTATTCCATAATCTTTAACCTTACCTAAAGTAACGTGAGTAACACAGGGTGCATTATTTCCTTTTTTACCCAATATAACTGCAGCCGCACCTGTTACAGTCCACTGAGAGGCTGCTCCTCTTTGACTACCCATTTCTAAGGGTAATCTAAATTGACGTTCTGAAGATGAAAAATGAGAAGATGCTACAGCTAACATGTAATTTCCCATATCAGCTTCTATTGATATAGCGGATAATGCTAGAGCTTCTATAAAAGTAGAACAAGCGCCATAAAGACCTAAAAATGGTATATCCACTTCTCTTGCCATAAAGCAAGAGGGCATTAATTGATTTATCAAATCTCCTGCAAACATATAGGCTATATCTTTTTCTTTAAGGTTTGCTTTTTTAAGAACCTTTTGTACTGCATCTAATTGGATCTTGCTTTCTGCGGCTTCAAAGGTTTTACATCCACATAAATCATCTTGTAAAACCTCATCAAAGTTGTCCTTTAATGGCCCTTCTCCCTCTTTAGGACCAACAATAGTATACGCTCCTATAATTCTTGGTTTTGTCAATAATTCTGATGTTTGTAATCCTATTCTTCTTGCCATATCACTACCACCTAAAAATATAATAGAGTATTCCAAGTATAACTGATGAACCAATACTATATACTAAAACTGGGCCTGCTATAGTAAACATCTTTGCCGCCACACCAAAGACAAAGCCTTCCTTCTTAAATTCTATTGCCGGTGACACAACAGAGTTAGAAAATCCTGTTATTGGAACTACAGAACCAGCGCCTGCATAGTCTCCAATTTTATCATATATACCAATCCCGGTTAATAGTGCTCCTAAAAATACCATAATAACTGTTTCCCATGAAATTGCTTGTAATTTATCTTGACCAAAGTACGTAAGTATATTAAATATTATCTCTCCCACTACACAAATTAATCCACCAGTCCAAAAAGCTCTGAAACAGTTTTTTAATATATTGGGTTTAGGCTTTGTGTTTTCATGTATTGTTTGAAATTTATTTTTGATTTTACTCTCTTTTACTTTCATCGTTCTTCCGGTTATGAAAACTTCTAAAATCATAACCTCTCCTTTCCAAATTTATATATATTAAAAATAGTATCCGCATTTTATAAAAATTTAAACAAAAAAAGATGCTTCCGCATCTTTTAGTTTTTAAGTTTCTTCTTTTATATATATTATGTTTATTTTCATATAAATATAATATATTTTAATAAATTTATAGTATAAGGCATTCTGCCTCTTAGCTTGTTAATCTATCCTTCATTATTTTTAAAACCTTTTTTTCAATTCTTGATACTTGAACTTGGCTTATTCCCATCATTTTAGCTACCTGAATTTGAGTCTTATCCTTAAAATACCTTAGCAATATAATTTGTCTAGATTTTACGTCTAACTTGCCTAATGCTTCTTTTAATGCAATTTTATCTATTACCTCATTGTCTTCTTCGTAGTCCTCACTAAGCTTATCAATAAGAAGTACAGGCGCTCCATCATCTTGATGTATAGTATCATATAAATACTGCATATTACTGGCAGATTCTAAGGCAGTAATTATATCTTCTT
>DAMAVY010000508.1:0-2325 GCA_032077725.1 Clostridium sp.
ATGAATATAAAAGCTCACACGTATTTACTTGATGAGGATTATTATTCACTTATAGACAAGCTAGCAATTAAAGTAGAAGCAAAAATAAATAATTCTTTAGAAGATATTATAAAAAAGTATATGAGTTATTTGGAAGATAATAAAATTGAGGAGCTTCGATCTCCTTCAGAATATGGTTTGGAGCTTCTTTATATAGGAGTTCTTTATATTTCTTATTTAAAAGACCATGGAAGTCCGGTATTTAAGCGACTGGAAGGTTTATGCGTCTTTTTAGAGAGCACTAAGGAATTTGATGAAATTGTTCTACGATTTAAAATGTGGCTAGCTTACTTTATGAAAGAAGAAAGTATTAGTGAAGATTTATTAAAAATATTAGAAATAACAAAAGAATTTCTTCAGGTAAGTGAAAGTAAGTTAGGTAAGTATACAATGCAAGTACCGGATTTTATTGAAAAGGCGAAAGTGATATATAAGGATAGGAATGATTTAGTTTTTGTAACTAGGCATAGGAATGAATATTATATCAATATGGTTGGAGCACAAATTCTTAATAATGTATTTCATGATGAGTTTAAACTTGCTTATAAGGTCTTTGTTTTTGCCCCAGGTTGTATGGCCGCGCAGTTAGATAAATGTAAGGCTGAAGCCCGTGAGTCTTTACATACTTGTAGTAAATGTACAGATACTTGCCCCATTAATTTGACTGGACAAGTAAGTGAAAAATATAATGCTAGGACAGTAATTGTTTATCATAATTCAGAACTCTATAATGCAAAAGTTCCACCTGTGGAAGCGAAGGTTGGTGTTGTAGGAATTGCTTGCGTTTTAAACTTAATATCAGGTGGATTAAAGGCGAAGGAACTAGGTTATGTTCCACAATGTGTACTACTTAATTATTGTGGATGCAAACAACATTGGGATTTTCATGGTCTGGTTACAGATGTTAATAGAAAGAGGTTGGAGCAAGTACTAATAGATAGAATGAAGAAAAAGCTACATTAAGTATTGGAACTTGGTGTAGCTTTTTTGTTATTTATCAATTTGAATGGAAATTTTTAATAAATATTGATTTGGGTCACTCACTGAAAGAAAATAGAGCTGGTCTTCCTCGTAGGCATTTCCAATGATTTTGTAGCCATTTTGTTCAATATGCTCTTTAAGTTTGTGGTAAGCATCCGGCAGTGTTTCATAAGCGCCCTTGTGAAATAACACAGCATAAGTTCCTGCAGGTTTTATAAATAGATATTCACTATTTGCTTTATGGGCTATTTTGCTGCAAAAGTACTTTCTCTCAAATAGGCCTCGCTTAAGGTTTTCAAAAAGTACAATTTCACCGATTGGAAATTCATCATAATAATAATTTTTGCGGCAGTATGAAATATGTTCTTGTATTTTCATATGGAAAGCTTTTTCGTCTGTGTAACTAACTTCTGGCGCGTCGATAACAATATAATACTCCTCAGCACAATATTCAATTTGGATTTCATCGCAATTAACTGACAGTGCATGTTCTGTAGTGGCTATGGTATTTTTTAGGAGCTTTTCTATTTGATTAAGGCGTTTTTGATCTTTTTTTAATTGAATTTGTTTTGTTTTTAGAATAGATAAAAAGGTATTTGTATTCTGTTTTTCCATATAGCTTTTAATTTCTTTCAGAGGTGTACCTACCTCTTTGAGTGATTGGATAATATCAAAAGTTGTAAGCTGCTTTGTTGAATAATATCGATACCCATTTTCTGTAACAATTTCCGGCTTCAAAATGCCTAGTTCATCGTAGTAGAATAGGGTGTCTTTTTTTACACCACATAAAGTAGCAAACTCTCCTGCTTTGAAAAAAATTTTTGACATATTTTATTCTCCTATTGACTATTGGGTAACCCCACACTTTATAATATGACTGTTGACGTTAAAAAGCAAGGTAGTATCATGTGGTGAGTGCAATTTCCCGGATAATATGGTTTTATTGGAAACTTTTTAAAGGTAATAATAGTGTGAAAAGAAGAGGTTGATTTTGTATGAAACAAGATATGATAATTAAACAAAAATATTTAAAAAAAGGAGGAATTATTGCGCTTATTACTGTTCTTAGTATGGCTCCTATGTTTTCAGTTGATATGTATCTCCCTGGACTTCCATATATGAACGCTTATTTCGCAGCCCCTGAGTCTGTAATGAATTTAACGCTGGTAGGCTTTTATATTTTTATGGCTTTAGGACTTTTAATTTTTGGACCTTTTAGTGATAAGCATGGTCGTAAGCCTATTTTAATTATAAGTTTGTTTTTATACGTAGTTTTTAGTGGGTTTTGTGCCATCTCTACAAATA
>DAMAVY010000509.1:0-2315 GCA_032077725.1 Clostridium sp.
ATATCTATAGGTGACAAATTTAACGCTGAAGACTTTGATATAGTTTTCTTTGGCGGAGGGCAAGATTACGAACAATCCATTGTATCAAAAGATTTGGTTGAAAATAAAAGTGAAGAGATTACAAATTATATAGAATCAAACAAAGTATTCTTATGTATATGTGGAGGTTATCAACTTTTAGGCAAAACTTACGTCACTTCAACAGGTGAAGTTCTTGACGGTCTTGGTGTATTAGATATCTACACCGAAGGCTCTTCCGAAAGGCTTATTGGCAACTGTATTATTTATAATGAGAACTTTCAAGAAACCTACGTAGGCTTCGAAAATCATTCTGGGAAAACTTATATTGGAGATTTAACGCCCCTTGGCACTGTAAAATTCGGATTTGGAAATAATGGTGAAGACAAAAAAGAAGGTTGCATCTATAAAAATACCTTTTGTACTTATTTTCACGGGAGCTTACTTTCTAAGAATCCTGAACTAGCTGACAGATTGTTATCCATTGCACTTAATTGCAAATATGATTCTGTGGAACTCGCACCTTTAGATGACCACTTAGAAATCAAGGCTAAAAATCATATATTAAATAGATTTATTAAACAATAGATAAAAAGAGTATCTGCACATCCGTGTAGATACTCTTTTTTATCTAAAAACTTAAATTTTAAATCAAACGTTATAACCCTAACACTTAACTTTTTCTTTAAAAGCTAAATCGAAATATGTAATAGACTCTCTTACATTTCCCATTTCATGATACATACGTCCTAACTCAATATATCTTTTAGAAATTTCATCTTTTGAGCCAAACTTTCTAAACGCATCCATAGAAAGCATCATATAAGTTTCAGCCATCATATAATTCTTTTTCTTTTCAAATATAATAGCTTTATAATAATAAGCTCTCTCCATTGCAGTTACAAGCTCTAATTTAATAGATATATTTAGAACTTCTTCTATATATTCAGATGCAAGTTCATAATGTTCACATTCTATTAAGTATTTTGATCCATCTATTAAAAATTTACATAAATTCTCCTTATCATTCCTAGGATATTCATTCAACGCTTTTTCGAAATATTTTAAAGCCTCATCTCTACTTCCATTGTTAAACTTTGCTTTTCCAAAATCATAATAAGCTTCTGCTCTTTTTTCTAATAGATCACTGCACCTCTTAATTGTTTCCTCTTGGTAATATAGAAATTTATCTCCACCAAGATAAATTTCTATAACAGCTAATATCTTGTATATATCTGCATTTAGATCTTCATTTTCATTAAAAGATAGTATTTCTTCTAAATCCCAAATAATCTCCTTAGCTTCTTGAATCTTGTCACAAATTATGTAACCAACTGCTTGATTATAGGTTGCCATTATATATTCTTCTGAGTGTTTTTTATCTAGCTCAACAAGCATTTTTCTTGACAAAGCAATGTAACTACGCGCTTGACAATATTCTTCATTCATATATAAATACTTTGATATATCAATATAGTAATTTATATGTAAAATTTCATCTCTAGATTTTTGGCAAGAGTTATAATATCTTGGAATTATTCTACTTAACTCTATGGACATACCATGATTTGAATAATATTCAAAAAGTAATTGAAACAGTTTACAACTCGAGTCATAATAGTTATATTTTTCCGCATGTTCAATATTGTTCCAAACATCTTCTATTGAAATTGATTGATTCATGCTTCGAAACTTCTCAATATTTTCTTCAATTTGTTCCTTTACTCCATGTTTTAAATAATCTAAATCTAATTTAAGTTTATCTGCAATAATTTCCAAAATCCAATCCTCTGGATCAACCTTATTGTTTTCTATACAACTCATTTTAGAAACAGAGATCTTATCTTCACATATATCCTTTAAGGTTAACCCTTTATATACCCTTGTCCTCTTTATTTTTTCTCCAGCTGATAATATTTCCATAGTAATCCCCCACTTTTAAAAATCCATTATCATATTAGTTTCTTCAAGGATTTTAACACCTTCATCCAGATATTTACTAGCCTCTGTCTCTCTACCTGAATCCATATAAAACTTACCCAAAGTAATAGCGATTCCAGCACTTTCTCTATTGTAATTCATCTTTTGCGTATAGCTTAGAGTATCTATAAGAGTTCTCTCAGCTTCATCATAATTTTGTTCTAATAACTCAATTCTATATTTAAGAGTATGATATCTACACATTAATGTACAATCTGTTTCAGTCATGCTTTGTAAATTAGTTGATATCTGATCTAATATCTTTTTAGCATTAATGTCATCCTTTAATTTTATATAATTAGTACAAATTAGCATCA
>DAMAVY010000510.1:0-2307 GCA_032077725.1 Clostridium sp.
AAATAGGCTTCTCCTAAATCATTTTCATAAGTGATTAGTGCAATTATTTTACCATTATCCTCAGCAACGCCAATATGTGATAGGTTATCCATACTCATATATGGACCAAATTGCCACACCCATCTTGCCCATAAATAATTAGATGTAATGACTTTATTCTGATTTATACGAATCAAGAACTCACACACCTTTCGAAAATCATCTGAATATCCTTTCTCACTTGTATAACTTCTTATTTCAATCGACATACCCATTTCCCCCTTTAAAATATACCCTTGGAATAAATATACTTTTCAAATTTCAAAATATATTTATTACGTATTCATAAGTATTATAATGCTTCCATTACTTACATAAAATATAATAATCATTTCTATATTGTTTTTTATATAAAAAGCTACCTCTCGTACAATGAGTGGTAGCTTAATGCTTTCTATTTTTTATATACAATTTTTTAATGCTATTTTCTGAAAGAAAGTACTCTTCAGCAAGATTACATATCCTACACCCACTAAAATATTATTCTATAAATCCCTTTTCTTTCGCCACATCAACATTATAGAATTTAGCCATACCAGTCTTCATAAGGCTAAATCCCAGCTTTTCATAGAATTCCTCTTTTCCTGGATTTGCATAAAGTATTGCATTACAGCCAGGTACTTTCTTCAAGAGCTCCTCTATAATAAGTCTCCCTACACCGCTTCCTTGACATTCTGGTCTCAGGCAAACATCATAGATTCCAGCCTGACTTACACCATCTGATATTGCCCTTGCAAATCCTATTAATTCTTCACCGTTAAAGGCAAAGACAGTAGCATAGCTTCCCTCAAAGGCTTTCTTACAAACTTCTGGATTAGCTATCCCCATATTCACTGCCTTTTTTATAGAAGCAACTTCCTCCCAATTTATATCCTTGCAATCATATCTTATTTCAACATTCATATGTATAACTCTCCTTAGGGTTAAATAATAATAGCATTTTAATTTATTTTAATTTAAATATATATAGAATAGAAGAACCTTTTAAATGTGAGAAAATAATTTATTTAATCTTCTTTTTTTATAATTAGAGTCTAATTTTCATTGAGTTATGTTTATTTACAATGGTGATTACTTAATACCATGTTTGAAGTGCTAATAATAATTATTATACTAAAAAAGATGTATTTTAGTACATAGCATTTGATAATACTATTTATATGACCCCCTTAAGTTAAAATAATTGTAAAATCCTTAAATATTACAATTTTTAATGGTAATAATAATGTAAATAAAACTCATTTGTAAGATGGAAAATTATTCCTTATATGTACTAGTTAAGTAGAAGTTAGTCCTTCTCTCATGATTTCCAATGAAGGAAACTCCTTCTCTCATGATTTCCAATGAAGGAAACTCCTTCTCACATGCGTTCCTATAAAGGAAACTCCACCTCAGATGTCTTCGGTGGAGTATGTTCTACTAATAAAATATAAAATTTTAAGCATCACTTAACTTCCGCTTAACCAAATGTAAAATTTGGAGTGTTACTTAAAGGAGATATGATATGCATATGGATTTTTTTCAAGGTCAAGAAACCCTCACCGCCCTTCAATGGATTCTACGTGGCGTTATTTCTTACTTTTTTCTACTAACTGTAGCAAGAGTATTAGGACAAAGAACTATAGATCAGCTGAGACTCCTAGATTTTGTTATTGCCCTGGTCATTGGAAATGTTATCGCTCAACCACTGTCTGATGAAAGGCTTGGCATGAAGGGTTCTATTATAACCACCCTTGTACTAGTGGTCCTTTATATTATTTCATTATTTGGTATTCTTAAGTTTCCTTCTTTAAGGAAGCTTCTTAATAGTTCCCCCATCATTGTGGTTAAGGATGGAGAAATTCTACATAAGTCATTGAAGAAAGCAAGAATATCCATTGATATTTTACTAGAGGAATTACGGGAGGAAAAAGTTATCGATGTGAAAAATGTAGCTTTAGCTATTTGGGAAGCCGATGGAAAGCTTTCAGTATTTTTAGATCCAAAGTATGAGCCCATTACTCCCGATTTCTATAAGTTACAAGCAGCACCACTGGATTTTCCTAGAACCATTGTGAAGGAAGGAAAAATTATTTCTGAGGAACTAAAGGAAATTAATAAGGATGATAAGTGGCTTGTATCCATTATAAAAAGTTCCTATAACACTGAATTAAAAAATGTTCTCCTTGCCACTATTGACAGTAAGAAGAACGTAAAAGTTTTTTTATATAAATAATGGCCTTGAATTTTAATCAAAGCCATTAAATAATTTATTGCTTAAGAACTCCC
>DAMAVY010000511.1:0-2305 GCA_032077725.1 Clostridium sp.
AAGAAGAGAAATGGTGGAGAACTTTCCACGGAGGAAATAAACTATTTTGTAGAAAACTATACAAAGGGAAATATCCCGGATTATCAAGTATCAGCACTTTTGATGGCTATATATTTTCAAAAGATGAATAAGAGAGAAACTTCAGAACTTACAATGGCTATGGTTAATTCTGGGGATACATTGGACCTTAGTGGGATTGATGGTATAAAGGTTGATAAACATAGTACTGGTGGAGTTGGAGATACAACAACTCTAGTTCTTACACCAATGGTTGCAGCTCTTGGAATTCCAGTAGCTAAAATGTCTGGAAGAGGACTTGGACATACTGGAGGAACTATTGATAAGCTAGAATCATTTAAGGGATTCTCAGTAGAAATGCCTACAGAAAAATTTATGAATAACGTTAACACTATTAAAATTGCAGTAGGCGGACAGACTGGTGATTTAGCACCAGCTGATAAAAAGCTTTATGCACTAAGAGATGTTACTGCTACAGTTGATAATGTATCTTTAATTGCTTCAAGTATTATGAGTAAGAAAATAGCTTCTGGAGCAGATGCCATTGTCCTAGATGTAAAAGTAGGAGATGGAGCCTTCATGAAAACTCCAGAGGCAGCTAAAGAACTTGCAACAGAGATGGTTTCTATAGGAAAACATGTAGGCCGTAATACTATAGCTGTAATATCTGATATGGATCAACCATTAGGATTTGCCATAGGTAATGCCTTAGAGGTAGAAGAAGCTATAAATACTCTTAAGGGTAATGGACCTGAGGATTTACTTAACTTATCTTTAGCACTTGGAAGTCGTATGGTAGTCCTTGCTGGAAAAGCAAAAACTGCTACTGAAGCAGAGAACATGTTAAGAGAAACTATTGCTTCAGGAGCTGCAATTGAGAAGCTTAAAGAGTTTGTCAAAGCTCAAGGTGGAGATACTCAGTGTATAGATAATACTGAATTACTTCCTAAGGCTAAGTATGTAGTACCAGTAATTTCAGAAAAAGCTGGAGTAGTAAAGAAAATTCATGCAGAAAATTTAGGAATAGTTGCTATGGAACTTGGTGCGGGAAGAGCAACTAAAGAAAGTGTTATTGATTTAGCTGTAGGAATAGTTTTAAACAAAAAACGTGGAGATATTGTAAAACAAGGTGACGCTATTGCATATATCCATAGTAATAGTGAAAAATTAATAGAAAAAGCTAAAGAAGGTATTCTATGTAACTATGAAATAGTGGAAAACTATGTGAATGATATTCCGCTAATTCATGAGATTGTTAGCTAATATCAAGTGAAATTTTAAGAAATACATCCTGTGCAGTATAAATAAGTTTGCATAGGGTGTATTTATTTTTGTCAAAACATATAGTTAAAAATATTAATATGATTTCTAAAATTCTAGGATAATTTTTTAGATTGAGGTAAAAATAACCTCATAATAATTATTTTGGAGGTAGATTATGAAAAAGAAGAAATTTGTTTTAACTTTATTACTATCTGTAATACTCTCATTACAGGCTATTATATTACCAACCGTATCTGCTATAGAAGATGAAATTAAAAATGAACCTGCGAACAATGTTGTTGGTTTTGAGCCACAAGCAAAGTCAGTATTGCTTATTGAACCAAACTCAGGGAAAGTTATTTATGAAAAAAACTCAGAGGAAAAGTTTGCTCCTGCTTCAGTTACTAAAATAATGACCATGTTACTAGCTATAGAGGCAATTGATGAAGGGAAAATAACTCTTCAAGATAAAATAGTTTGTAGCGAAAAAGTAAAGTCTATGGGCGGAAGTAGTATGATTCTCGACAATGGAGAAGTAAGAACGGTAGAAGAAATTCTAAAGGGAATTGCTATAGCATCAGGTAATGATGCAGCGGTGGGTATGGCAGAGTTTTTAGAAGGTAGTGAAGAAGCTTTTGTGGTAAAAATGAATGAAAAGGCTAAGGAATTAGGCATGGTTAATACACATTTTGAAAATTCAACAGGGCTTAGTGCGCCTGGCCATTTAAGCACTGCTAAAGACATTTCTATAATGTCTAGAGAACTTTTAAAACACCCTACAATTTTGAATTATTCATCTATATATATGGAAACAATTTCTGAGGGTAGAAATACCCCAATTGAACTTGTTAATCATAACAAGCTTGTAAGATTCTATAAAGGTTGTGATGGATTAAAAACAGGGTTTACCCAAGAAGCTATGTATTGTATTTCTGCAACAGCAGCAAGAAACAATGTAAGAATGCTTGCAGTAATAATGGGAGCACCATCTTATAAACAAAGGAATGCAGATGCAAGTAAACTT
>DAMAVY010000512.1:0-2303 GCA_032077725.1 Clostridium sp.
GCATACAAATTTTAAGAATATAGAATCACTTAACAACTGATTTCGCACTTTCTTAAGAGGTAATGCAATGCAGTAAGCATCTTCTATAACTTCCGTATTACTTGTTGCTTTGGCATAATTAACAAGTTCTAAATCGCCTAACATCATAAAAGGATAATAGAAGCATATAAGTAGTGATTTACCGTTTCTTAAACTCATATATACTTTCGCCTTCCCTTTTACAAAGAAAAATAGATAATCTATATTTTCATCTTCTTTACAAATATACTCACCTTTTTTAAACAATATTAATTCCATATATTCACTCATGTCGTTACTAAAAATTTCATTTATACCATAACTTTCAATGTACTCTTCCTTAAGCTTGGGATTATTTATTTTCTTCATATTATCACTCTTTCCTTAGTAAAGTAACAATTGTAAAATTTTAAACATTTTCAATATATCTTACTATGACATATGTCATAATCATTTTCAAGGAATCTATGATAAATTAATTTTAGAAGAACTAAACATGAAATGAATAAATAAATAGGAGGTCCTCATGAATATTTTTATTTCTATATTTTCAGGTGCTTTAATTTCAATAATGCTATTATTTAATGGTACTTTATCTAATCATATTGGAAATTATGCTTCTACTGTGATTATTCACATAATAGGTCTCATTTCAATAGTTGTTGTGCTTATTTTAACAAGATCAAAGATAAAAATCAAAAAAAATACTTCTATATTTTTATATAGTGCAGGAGCTATTGGTGTATTTACAGTCCTCTTTAGTAATATAAGTTATAATACCCTCGGTGCTTCACTAACCGTAGCTTTATGCTTACTGGGGCAAGCAATTTCTTCAATTATAATCGATAACTATGGTTTACTTGGAATGGAGAAAATCAAATTTAATAATAAAAAAATTGTAGGTCTATCCATAATGGTTGTTGGGATTATTATTATGACTGTTTATTAATGAGTATAAGGAGGTGAACTTTAGTGAAGTTCGTATTAAATTATTTCTTCACTAAGGGTAATTAATGTTTAATATTATTGTTTCTATTCTATCTGGTGTGACTATTGTTACAGGTAGAATTATAAATTCCAATCTAGCAAAAAAAATTGGTATGCTTCAAGGTACATTTTTCAATTATGTAGTTGGGTTATTATTCTCTATAATATTTCTTGTTTTTAGTAAGGAGTCTTTCCTTATACCTAAGTCCACTTTTGAGTCGATTCCACTCATTGGGTATTTGGGTGGTATTGTTGGAGTTTTAACAATAGCACTTTCAAACTATATTACACCTAAAATATCCGCATTTTATCTAACCCTATTTATTTTTATAGGACAATTATTTACTGGAGTTGTCATTGATTATATAACTTTAGGTCAGCTATCTCTTGGTAAAGTAATTGGAGGTATCCTAGTTTTTGTTGGACTAGCCTATAACCTTATAGTTGATAAAAAAGAAGCTTTATCTGAAGATTGCGAGACAATCTAATTGAAAATTGAGAATGAAAGAGGATTTTCAGCAGAGCTGAAAATCCTCAATTATTTCTTACCCCATAAGGAAATCTAAAATGTTCCATCCATCTGATGAATGTGATTTATATAATTCTGTATAACCACATCTTCTACAAGAGATAGTAGTAAATTTCTTGTTTTGTACATCAAATATCTTTGCGAAATTTCCTCCTGTTGCCTGGAATTGATCTGATTCATATTCATTATTTCCGCACTTAGGACAAATATATTGTTGTCTTTCCATTTTTATTCCTCCTTACAATTAAGTGTACAATTATGTCTAATATTAAATATGATTGTACACTTAATCCATATAATTGTAAATTGTTTACGGGGAGAAATTGTTATGTTTAAATTTTGAATTTATTTATTTCATCCTTTAAGGTTTCAGTACTTACTTTAGCCTTTAATGCTTCACCTACTTCATCACTTGAAATCACATTGTAAAATAATTATGCATATTATAATCTATAATCTTAATGGAAGTGATGTTATGACCGGAATTATTTTATATAGCGCAGCAGCTATACTACTAATCCTTTCTTTTATTAAAAGTAAGGACAAAACAATTAAAGCTATTAAAATTGGTTTAAAATCTTTTGAAAATATAATGCCTCAATTCTTATGTATTATTATTACCATGGGTATAATCCTCGCAATAGTGGATCCCAATACTATTTCTAAGCTCGTAGGTTCAAATTCAGGTTTTTTAGGTGTTGCTTTATCTTCAGTTATTGATTCAATTACTATTATGCCTACCTTTGTAGCCTTTTCCACTGGAAATACT
>DAMAVY010000513.1:0-2303 GCA_032077725.1 Clostridium sp.
TATTAACTTTACTTTTCTATTTTTAATAAGTAACATAATTAAGCTTATGACAAATCCTGTTAGGAAGGTGTAAAATAAATATAAATTTTTATATTCCATCATTCCAAAATTTTGGAATAGCTTTGTTACAAAATCTCCTCCACCAGCTAGTACAAAGAGAAATATTAAATCTAATTGCGTAGTTTCTTTAACATTTTGCTTCTCTTTACTATTCAAATTTATAACTATGATAGCTATGACAGACAACATTATTCCTATTATTGGTAATAATTCTATAGTTTCTCTTAAAAGTATAACGGACAAAATGGTAGGTATTAATACTCCTAGCTTCATAAAGGTTGCAGATACAGACACTCCATTCTTCCCAACAGATTTTTGATATAAAATAAAACTTGCAAAATATAAAATCCCTGTAATTATTCCTAGAATTATTGCTAAAGCTCCTGTACCTTCTTTAGAAAAAAGTTGTCCACTTATAAGTACCTGATTAAATTCCTGTATAAACATAGGAAACCAATTTACGTGGAAAACATTTAAACTTCCCATCATTATTATGCTTGCCATCATTCCTGATAGATAATTTATGCTAGTTACCATATATCTATTACTTTCTCTGCCTTCACTAAACTTAAATACAATTGCTATTAAAGAACTGCATAATATAGATAATAAAATATTAATCATTGTTTTTGTCTCCATAGCTTATCTCTTGAAATTTTATTTAAACACTTCCTATTTGCTTAATATAATCTTCACAAGCTTTTTTAATATACTCTTTATCCGTACTATTAAATAAAGCTCTTATTTTATCATCTGCTTCCCCAGTTCTTATCTTCTGTAAGGATTTAACTGCATAACTAACAACTTGAGGGTTACTATCGTCAAGTGCTCTAATTAGAGATCGCTCAGCCCTTGAATCACCAATTTTTCCAAGAGCTGATATTGCCATTCTCCTTATATTAACATGATTATTAACTGTTGCTTTAATTAATATATCAACACAAGATTTACTACGTAATTCTCCCATTATCCAAATTGCTGCTTCTTTATCCTTTAACCCCATGTCCATGTATGATGTAATCATAAAGTAGATTAACTTTTCTCTGTTTACTCTATCAATTCCATTTAAAACTAGTAGACGTTCTGATTTTGCTGCTACCATAAGAGATTTAAATAACTCTCCTGGGGAATCACTCTTTACTAAAAATCTATATTTAATTTTGCAATTAATGATATGCTTTTGTACAGTAGCTCTATCTATATTTCTAATCTTAGATATGGCATCTAAGGATTTTCCCTCTAAACTCAAAAAGTAGCTTATTTCTTCATCACTATAATTCTCAATAAAATTCCAATCGTATTTTATTAATCCTGTACTCAAATTTTCATCTCCCAAATTCCCCAAAATTCACCTACATGCTTAACAATTTATTTAATCCTAAAGTTTTATGTAAAAATGATGAATTTCCATACAAATTTTTCATTTACATGGAAATTCTTTTCAATCTCATGTTTAGTCACAATATTACTTTGTAACCCTAACTATTCATCCATTCTATACTTTGAAGTCTTGTTATAAACTTCCTCATCGCCTTGAACCGCAAGAATAGTACCTTCTTCTGCATATTCTTCACTTTCTACCCTGGCATTTCTGTGAAGGTATGCAACTTCGGAAGAATCACTATATGGTATTAACACTTTAAAAGATTTTAACTTATAAGGTAATATCTCTGTACATTCCTTTAGAAGTTCTTCAAAATTGATTTTACATTTCGCAGATACTTCTAAAATAGTATAATTACTAAACCTTTCTTTTAAAGAATTTAAAAGTTCTTCATTTGATTTATCTATTTTATTTAGTAATAACATTGTAGGTTTTTCCGCTGCTCCCAGCTCCTTAAGCACTTCTTCAACAACAGTTATTTGCTTTTCTGCTTCTTCACTAGAAGCATCTACCACATGAAGTAATAAATCTGAATACACTACTTCCTCTAAAGTTGACTTAAAAGCTTCTACTAAGTCATGAGGCAATTTTCTTATAAATCCTACAGTATCTGTTACAGTGGCAACCCTATTATCAGGTAGTGCCATAGCCCTTGTTGTAATATCTAAGGTAGCAAATAGCATATCGGCTTCAAACACTTTTTCTTTCACGATAGCTGATTTCATAGGCGAATATTCACAAAGTGCATTTCTTAAGGTTGATTTTCCAGCATTAGTGTATCCAACTATAGATATTTTTGAAATATTATCGTTATTTCTTCTTTCCCTTTGGGTAGCTCTTACATTTCTAATTTTTTCTA
>DAMAVY010000514.1:0-2303 GCA_032077725.1 Clostridium sp.
GCCATAAAATTTTCTATATTGTTTTTATCTAACTTATTTTCAATTTTCACAAAATTCACCCCATTTTTGCTTAAATATTAATTATAAATACCTCAAATAGATTAAACCTTATTCATCTATCCTGACATAACAGAAATTATCATTAAATATTTTGAGCTTAGAAATAAATTCTTGAATTTGATCTGTTATGACTGATTTTATTTTTAAAACAAAAATACAATTATGTTCTAAAATTTCATACTTTAAATTTAATCTTCTTAATAAATTAACTATTTCTTCATTTTCTTTTTCTCCCCTTGTAGTCACCCTAACATAGTAATTACCCTTATACATATGTGTTACTATATTGTATTCATCTTTTTTTTCTTCAAATTTGAATGTAGGGCATGTGAATTTCATAATATCAATTATGTCGCATACCACGGCATTAGCTGTTGGCTTTTCACCAGCTCCTTGTCCATAAAAACTAAGATCTTGCACTGTGCTACCTGTTATTGATATCATATTAAAACTATCCTTAACATTAGCAAATTGTGAATTTTCACCTATTAAAACAGGCTCAACACATGTACTTATTTTCTTTCCATTTCTCATTGCAGTAGCCATCAATTTAACAGATTTATTCATGTTTTTAAAATTTAAAACATCAACCTTATCAATTGAAGAAATTCCTCTGCATAATATATGTTTTGTGCTAATATTAGTTTTAAATGCTAAAGATGATAGTATTGACAGCTTTCTTGCTGCATCATTTCCATCTATATCATCTGTAGGATTAGCTTCAGCATATCCTAATTCTTTGGCTAGGAGTAAAGAATCGTTAAAACTTGAGCAATTATCCATCATCTTAGTTAACATAAAATTAGAAGTTCCATTTAATACACCTTTTATTTTTGTAATATCATTAATTGATGCAATTTGGCATAAAGATTTTATTATAGGTATTCCACCACCTACACTTGCCTCAAAAAGAATTTTTTTATGGCTTTTTTGGGAAATATCTAACATCTCTTCCAAATGATTAGAAACCACCTCTTTATTTGCTGTAACTACATGTTTACCATTTCTCATTGCACAACAAATATAATTATAAGCAGGATCCATTCCACCCATAACTTCCACAACAATGTTTATTTCCGGATCGTCTAATATATCTTTAGCATTATTTGTTAACAAAGCTTTATTAACTTCAATCTTTCTTTTTTTATTCACATCTCTTACAAGAATTTTTTTTATTTCTATATCTTCTTTTAATATGTTTGTTAACTCTGCTTTCTTACTAGTAATAATTTTATAAACTCCCGTACCAACTGTTCCAAGCCCCATTAATCCTATTTTAATCATACTAACACTCTCTTCCATTAATTATAACAATTGGGTAACCTATTAACTTTAACATGTAAATTTGTTAGTTAAAACCATTTTCCATGCCTAGTGTACTAGCTTCGATTTTTAATGAAATTACTGATTCACTTCGATCTTTATAAATAGTTATCGTGCCCAGCCTAATCCCAAGGTTTATGCTGCCTATCAAACTTTTATATATGTGAACAAATGGTGATTTTGATAATTTCATTTCCCTTGCACCAAGTTATTAAACTAAGACTAATGGATTTATAATCTTTCACTAAATCCATCCATTAAGCTTCTGGTTTTCTTTTAATCATGCGATAATACTCCTATAATAAGAATAGGAGTATTATCACATCATGCTATTTACTATGTTAGGTTACGAATCATTTCATTCTAACATTTCTATAAATTACTCTAGATTTTCACCTATGTTTAATTCAATTGCTTTATTAATATAATAACTTCCTATGGCAATATCAAATACAGCCATCCCCATTGGATTAAACATAATAACATCATCTAATGAATAATCCTTAAGACAGTCATTACAAATCACATCAATTATTGACTTTGTATCTTCTTCCTTTAACCCTTTTTCTATATTTAGCATTTCTATATCTGTCTTTTCCCTACATACTTCTTCCCAATCATCCACTATTATGTTCCCTTTAACATACTCATATATATCTGTTTTATAATCCCTTAAAGAAACATTTAATAATAGTGAACCTTTCTTTGGTTTCATATCAATATAAGGCTCCTTTGAAACAGTACATGTAATAACAATATCTGCATCTTTATATGCATCTTGCCAACTGCTCACAACATGTACCTTTTCTTTATAATCAGAACAAATACTCTCTTTATCGATTGACTTTAAATCATATAAGTATATATTGGATATCTTATTATCTAGTAACTCTGTTACCATTTTGAAATGGTTTTGTCCT
>DAMAVY010000515.1:0-2302 GCA_032077725.1 Clostridium sp.
ATAAGTAAGGCAAAAACTAAATTCTTAAAGACTTATCAGACTGGATTTATTAGCAAAATATTACAGGCTTGGCCAAATCTTGGGAAACATTAAGTTATTGTTTTTATTATATGGGGGTAAATTAATATTCTAAAAAGATGGCAAAATATTCCACTTAGGCTAAATGCAAATATTTAGTCATGACTAAGGTATCAATCAGCTAATTATTAAATTTTACTATTTGGATGCGAATAGAAAAGATACTTTTTATATAGATTAATAAGAATTTTTGAAGGTTTTAAATTGAACCACCATATTGTCTTAAATTAGCGAAGTCTGTTTAAGACAATATGGGGGGTATGCTTTTTAGATATTAATCCTGATCGTCCGTGTCCTGATTGTCTGTGTCCTGATCGTTCTTCTTATCATTATTGCTATTGGTGATAATCCCTCGTTTTGCCTGTAACCAGAAGTAATAATCCATATCTATCGGCTTATGAGCATTAAGCTTATCTAACTTTTCAGTTAATAGAGTTCTCATGATTACCTTAGAAGTATCCTCGTCTAGATTACCTAAGAAATATCCGTAATCATTTAAAAATTCTTTGCAATTTACTAAGGTGCTGATTTGTTTTGGAGATACCTTTACTGGTGGTTTGAAATGCTTAATACGATCAGGTGCTTTAAAGTGTGATCCATCATCACTAAATGGAATTGCAGCAGCCAGATAGCCCTTTTTCATTTTATCTATAAATTTGATGTGTCCTTGCTCTTTATATTCAGTTTTCAAGCTAAAAATAAACTTAATAGCAACTACTTCCTTTCCGTTTTTTACGTTCTCAAAACTGACATTAATATTGCTAAGTTCGTTAATTTCATCCTGAGCCACATTCAAAACACGGTTTTTAAAATTGGCCAACTCTTTATATTTATCCTCACATTCAAGCATCCATCTTAATTCTTCCAGATCAATAGTGACCTCTGATGTGCGCCACATATAGCTCATTAAGATCCGATACAAACGAAGGGAATAGCTCGAATTAAATAAGATAATATGCTTCAGTTCATGGCTACTAAATGACTTAGTTTTTTCATCTACTTTCTTAACTAGATCATAGAAATACTCAAAAAATTCTTTTGCGAATCTAACCTTAATACATTTAGTTGCTTTGTCATAATGGCAATAAGTCATCATCGGAACTTTAGCAGGTTCGTCAGATTCCCCATCTTTAACCAACATAGTTGGGTTATCAAATTTTGTATAAATACGTTTTAAAGCAGTTTCAGCATTTCGCTGAATTTCACGTTTATCTGTTGCAGTAAGCACTTCCTTTCTAGCCATTGGGGAGGTCAATTCTCCAAAGTTTTCGCTGCTCACATAAATGAAGTCGTCATGAGTAATTGAGGTCTTATTTTTAAGCTCATTCTTTCTCACGATGATCATTGCACAGTACATAAGCTTCTCAAGATTGAGATCAATGCTATATCTGGCAGTAGGAAAATCATTGCGGGTCACAACTAAATCGGTCAATTTTGCCCTTGTATTAGATTGTGTATAGTCCTCTAAGCCTTGTGAGCCAATAATTTTCTGCATTTTTTTGTAAATCCGTTATTCCTTTTGAAATCATTATAACTATACAAGTATATTTATCAAGTATAGTTATTAATTAAGTTTATAAGATATTGTTTTTAAAATATATATTTATTAAAAATCAGTAAAATTACTTTATAAACCTGTAGTAGTATAAATAAAATAAATGTTTTTCCTTTTTAAGTATTTTCTTTTATTTCAATTAGTTACGCTGCGACAAAACGTATGGCTATTTTTAACACAAAAACCAGTTAAAAAATATCCAATTTTGAATATTTATAACTATTATATAAATATCAATAACTTACGCTGCGACAAAACGTATAGTTATGATTTTAAGCCTATACAAATATCTTTTTTAGCACCAAAAAATAAAAATCGTTCTTCAATATAATTATTTATATAAAACAACAACTTACCAGATTGTTAAGAATCTAGTTAATTTCTGAAAAATATATATAATCGTATCCAGTACGCATAATCGCAGGTTTGCGACAAAACGTATAGTTATGCGGGGAAGTTGCGACAAAACGTATAGTTTTGAGATTGCAGCATGGATTAAGGCTAAAAAATACGCAAAAATATAATAAGTTAGAGCTAAACACCTAATTAATTACTGATTTTTAAGAATAATTTAGCCATTTTTTGTATGCTGTTGATAAGTCTGTGGATTATTTGCGACAAAACGTATAGGTATGTGACAAAACGTATAGTTATAGCGACAAAACGTAT
>DAMAVY010000516.1:0-2277 GCA_032077725.1 Clostridium sp.
AGTTTCAATCCTTCCAGCTACACTTATAAGCTTTCCTTTGGTAACATAGTTAGCGGTGCTTTCAGCTTGTTTTCCCCATACTACTACTGGTAAGAAGTCTGCATCCGGTTGCCCTTCTCTTTTAAATCTTCTATTAACTGCTAAATTAAATGTACATACTGCTGTACCTGTACCTGGAGTAAATTTCAACTCTGGATCCTTTGTTAATCTACCTACAAGTTCTATCTTATTCACTAAAACTCACCTACCATTACTTCTTTGAGTTCAGAAATTCTTCTGTTGAATAAATCTAGTTCTTCCGCTGCATATTGCTCAACATCTGAAATATTGCCAAACATCAACTCTCCAATTTCAACCCCAGCTCTATCAATTTTATACTCTCCAAATTCACCCTCAACAACTATCTCTTTAGATTTGATTTTTAGCTTACTTACTTTTTCCACCTTGATTTCCTCCTCTTTTATTTCTACTAGTACTGGAGCTTCTTCCTTTGGTTCTTCCTTATGATCCTCTTCACCAAAGATATAATCTACTGCTGCATTAATCGCAGTACCTTCTTTTTTCTTTTCTTCCTCATGAATCTGCTTAAGAGTCTTACTTTCTTCATCTTTAGTTTTCATACTAGCCTTAACTTTCTTATAAGCATTTACTAGCATTGCCTTACTTAGAGTTGGAAACTGGGTTTCAAGTACAACCAACGCTTTACTTTGATTCATCTCATTTTCTATTAACTCCACACATTTTTCTCTAACTGTTTCACTTATTTTTTCTAACTGTTTCCCTGCCATCTTTTCATTCCCCCTATTTTCATTTATAAGATTATTAAGTTTGCTTTTATACTCAACAACCATATCATCTATAATTTGTAATTCATGTTTTACTTCACTTGTGGTCATTTCTTCATCCTTAATGTACATATAAGCTGATAAACATGTGTCCATTACAGTGAGATATCTTGAAATTTGTTCTTCACACTCACGTACAGCTCTATCTTTAGTAACATCATCTATCAATCTTAATTGAGCTGGATTAAAAGATTTCATAAGCTTGATTTGATGCTGTAATTCACGTTCTTTTGCTCGTCTTTGCGCTCTAGGTAGATCTGCAAATTCTTTACTTAATTCATTGTAAAAATCTTTATCTGACATCTTAGCTATCTCTTCGTTAGTTAACATATTAGCCCCCCCTTTCTTATTAATACCCTTCCGCTTGTCTACGGTAGTTCTCTGAGTGCTTTTTAATATAAGCTTGTTCTATATCCTCAGCATTAATTCCAAGGCTATTCGCTACAGATAGAAGAAAATGGAGCACATCTGCATATTCATCAAGTATTCTTTCCATGCCTTCATCTTTTTTTGTACTCCAGTACTTAAAGCACTTAGTTGCATTGGCCAATTCTCCAACTTCTACTGATAGAGCTAGTAGTTTCTTATCTAAAACTGCTTTATCCCATTCATCTAAGTTTTCATTATCAACTTGCCCTATTTGTTTTGAAGCTAAGTACCTATCGAAGGATTTCTGCATCTTTAGTAATTCTTTAATCTCCATTGGTGTCCCCTACTCTGTAATTTTTAATGTTGGTGCTAAATAAATAATCCTCATAACTTGTTTTGATGTATGATTATTTATATCTTTTTTACTTTCCTCTATAGTCTTTTCTAAACTGTCTTTACTAGATTTAATGTTATATCCTACTGCAGCTATATTTTGAGCTAACTGCAATAGAGCTTTATCCTGGAAGTTTGATTTTTCATGTACCTCCTTAGAAGTCCTATTGCTTTTAATCTCTAGAGAGTACTCTACACTCTTCCAGTGCTTCATATTCTCGCTCCTATTAACCTTTAATTCTTTCTTTAGAGTTACATATCCCATTAACCCTAAAACAATTCCTAGGGCCATTAATGTGTTTGTTATCATTGATCTTCCCCCTTATTTATTGCCACTATTACTGGTTTCTCGAATAATAGACTTAAGTTTTCTTTGTATTTTTTCTCTATAATATCTTTCATAAAGTCTGATATTACTCTAACAACTATTCCAGTGTCCTTATCCTCAATAGCTGAATCCATGAACCAGGTTTTATAAGTCACTTCTCCATAGTTTTCATAAATTTTAGAATGGTATGGAGTAGGAAAGGATAGAGGAGGAGGAGATGGTACTTCTTCCCCTTCTTTTCCTTCTTCCTCATTCTTATATAATTCTTTATCATTCTTGTTTGTGGGGAGCTTATTGGGACTTATCTGGGACTTATCTGGGGAGGGTGTTGTCCCTTCTGTT
>DAMAVY010000517.1:0-2266 GCA_032077725.1 Clostridium sp.
GACTATATCCTATAAGCTCTTCAATAGTTTTAAAATCAATATAAAGTGACATACATCCCTCTAAAATATTTATATATATAGTATATGATCATAAATGAAAATTTGTTCAATGGCAGCCATATAACTTATAACTTATAGTCTTTTTTAATATGTCCTTTACTCAAGTTCCACTTTAATAAAACTCTATAGCTTCTTTATTTAGAAACTCTCATTTCATTAAACTGCAAATCGGAATTTGTTTAGCTATTATAATTGACTAAGTATATATAGTGTGGTGAATATAATTAAAACAATAGCAAGCAAAATACCAACAATAATATTCCACATTAAATCTTCATTGGCTGTTTTAGATTTCTTTGCTATATAAACACAAATATAATTTATTACAAATGCAACTACTAAAACCACTAATGCAAATGGCAAAAACTCATTAAAACTAAATAATAATTTTGTATTTATTTTATTGATTACCTTTATTTGCATAAATGCATTAAATCCTGTTAAAGCAGATAATATATAATAGCTTATTATATTCGTAATTCTCTTTTTTCTCATGAAGTCGCTACCTTTTTCTTTGTATGCATTGTATAACCTTGGATTCATAAATTTTAAATACTTTTCGTAGGATTCTATTTTAAAGGTAAATAATATAGTCAATGAAAAAAATATTATTGCTAATATTAATATAGTTATACCGGGTCCTAAAATGCTGTACAATAAAGACATTGATAATAATAGTAATAAAAAAATACCAACTTGCTTTACATTCATTTAAATCCATCCCCCATAATTTTAATTATACCTTTTAGCCTATTAAAGCCCAAGATCCATTAAGATAATTTAGAGGAGGAAATAAATTATGAATTTTAACTTGATAACATTACATGTGAACAACTTAGAGGAATCTCTAAAATTCTATCATGAGATAATTGGTTTGAAAATTTCAGAAAGATTCAAGGTGGGGGAAGATATCGAAATCGTAATGCTGGGAGAAACTCATGGCCCCAAAGTAGAGTTGATACGTGATAAAAAGCAGACTTTCTCAACAAGAAGTGAGGGCCTTTCTATTGGCTTTATGGTTAATTCACTTGATGAATCTATGGAACTTTTAAAAAATAAAAATATTCCAATCAAAAGAGGGCCAATTTCCCCAGTACCATCAGTTAGATTTTTATTTATAGATGACCCAAATGGCATAGAAATTCAAATAGCTCAGCAAAACTAGGTATAAATATTATAAGATCATTCACACATATAAAACATGAATTATAGGAATGTCATCAAATTTAGTAAAACCTTACTTGTGCTACGGTTCACCGTAACAGTTATTACGTAGACTTTTTTAAGTTGTTGCTAAAACACATATTAATATAGGCTTGCCCCTTAAGGCAAGCCATTTCTTACATATTTTATTGGTATTTAGCTATATGGAATGTTAACTAAAGATATGTCTAAACATCCTAGTGCATTTAATCTTTGTTATCACAGCAAATTAATCCATTTACTATAATTCATCTACTGACATTGTACAAATCTCCAACCATCCAGGTATAAATCCTGCTCTCACTGCTGTCATCTGTGATTTTATATGTGATGCCGCTGTACCATAGTACGGTAGAATACCCATATCCATAATCTTGTTTTTCAGAAGTGCGACCATCGTCGTACCTATTCCATGTCCCTTATATTCTGGTATAACGTCTATCCCCATCTGCCACATCTTTTTACTATCGGCATTTGCAGCTACCATCGATAAAACCTCTCCATCCCTTTCCGCAGTCACCGCTATCATATCAGGAGCGTCATTCTCAAAAATTATCGCATGCCTAAATCTTTTATCACCTTTAAATTGCAGAATTTCTTGTTGATTATACCATCTTAATTCAATTCCTTTTAGCACATCGTGATTAGGCTCAATTTTTTTTTCGTCTGGTATAAAAAACGGTTGTAGGTTACCAATACATATACCAAACTGTTTAAGCCCTTCGTCAAGTTGCCTTGAGTTATAATATTCGGAAAGCCATTCACCTTTAAAATCATCATATTTTTTTCTTAACCAGTGGATTATTTTCGGGTCTTCACTCCTTGCAACAATTTTATTGTTTATACAGATTAAGTTGAGCTTACTTATTTCGTGCCAATTACATGTTCGTGCACCTTCTAACTTTTTTGAGCAAACAAAGATATTTTTATTGCTCTTTATATCATCTCTTGTACACCCTAAATCCGCTGCCAATTGTTCATATAAAATCTTTTTAATATTCAT
>DAMAVY010000518.1:0-2251 GCA_032077725.1 Clostridium sp.
CCGCAACTGTTTGCTGAAGTCTTGGAGAAGATGATAGACGGATACAATGCGTTAGATATTTGAAATGGCAAGAATAGTCGAGAGTTTTACTTCTAATATGCGATAAGATAATCTTAAGCAAGTAGGAGGTAGAATGTAATGGAAGAAGTAATCAAAGTTGAACATCTTTCAAAGTCTTATGATAAAAGTCTAGTTGTTAATAATCTAAATTTGTCCGTAAAGGCAGGTAGTGTATTTGGTTTACTAGGAGCAAATGGTGCAGGGAAAAGTACAAGTATTGAGTGTATCCTTGGTTCAACAAAGTTAGATGAGGGAAAAGTAACTATTCTTGGAATGAATCCATTGACTGCCAGAAAACAGTTATTTCTGAGAGTGGGTGTCCAGTTTCAGGAAGCAAATTATCAGCATGAAATCAGAGTAGATGAGTTGTGCGAAGAAACAGCATCACTCTATCGCAAACCAGCAGACTGGTACTTGCTACTAAAGAAGTTTGGTATTTGTGAAAAAGTGAAAAGTGCAGTGAAAGAACTGTCAGGTGGAGAACGTCAAAGACTTTTTATTGTTCTGTCACTTATTCCAAATCCTCAGATTGTATTTCTGGATGAATTAACTACTGGTCTGGATGCTAAGGCAAGAAGAGATGTTTGGAGAATTTTAGAGGGATTAAAGAAGGAAGGAATAACTATTTTTCTGACTTCACATTTTATGGATGAAGTAGAAGCATTGTGCGATGAAATCTGCATTTTGAAAAAGGGCGAAACTGTATTTTATGGAACAGTTGCAGATGCTATAAGGCGTAGTCCCTATGATAAATTTGAGGATGCTTATCTCTGGTATTCTGATGAGGAGGAAAATGCAGATGAAAACATTTAGGAAAATGCTGAAAATAGAAGGAAAGTTGTCAATTCGAGACATGAACATGGTTATTTTCGCAATTATTATGCCACTTGTGGTCCTTTTGATCCTAGGCATTGTATATGGAGATAAGCCAGCTTTTGTAGGAGCAGAGTATTCATTTATAGATCAGTCTTTTGGTGCATTATGTTCAATTGCTATTTGTGCTGGAGGCTTAATGGGATTACCCATGGTGATATCTGATTATCGAGAAAAAAAGATTCTAAAGCGATTCAAGGTAACCCCGGTAAGTCCTACTTTGATTTTAATGGTGGAACTGGTTATTTATACTCTGTACTCAGTGGCATCAGTTCTAATTCTCTGGGTGGTAGCAGAAATGTTTTTTGGATTTCAAATGCAAGGGGACTTCGGTGCTTTTTTAGCAGGTTGGTCACTGGTACTGTTGTCTATTCTTAGCATTGGAATGTTGGTAGGAGGCATTGCAAAGAACAGTAAACAGGCTTCCGTCATTGCTTCAGTACTATATTTTCCAATGGTTATATTCTCTGGAGCAACACTTCCCTATGAGGTAATGCCCATTGGATTGCAAAAAGCGGTAGATGTTATGCCATTGACCCAAGGAATCAAAATACTAAAAGCAACAACCCTTGGACTGCCAATGACAAATGCAAAGGTTTCAGTTATTATTATGTTAGTGGTGGCAGTGGTTTGCATTGGAGGTTCTATTAGGTTCTTCCGATGGGAATAGAAGGAGGTCAAGAGATGCAAGAGCAGATTGAAGCGGTACAAAGGATGCAGGACTATATTGAAAAGCATATCCATGAAAGTATAACACTTGCTGAACTATCAAACGTGTCCTTGTTTTCTCCATGGTATGCCTATCGTTTGTTTAAAGAATATACTAACTTTACACCAGGTGATTATATTCGAAGATTAAAATTATCAAAATCGGCACTTCGTCTAAGAGATGAGGAATGCCGGATTATTGATGTGGCTTTTGATATGGGATTTCAAAGTGTAGATGGATATCAGAGAGCATTTTTTCGTGAATTTGGATGTAATCCAAGTGAATACGTAAAAAGACCGATCCCATTACAATTGTTTATCCCTTATGGAGTTATTTATAATGAGATTCGAAAGGAGTATAGAAAAATGGAACAGGTTAAAAATGTATTTGTACAGTTAATTCATAAGCCATTACGAAAAGTATTGATTAAACGTGGTAAGTCAGCGAACAATTATTTTGCATATTGTGAAGAGGTGGGATGTGATATATGGGGATTACTTACCAGTATCAAATCTATCAGTGGAGAGCCTGTATGCCTTTGGTTACCGGAAGAATATCGCATTCCAGGGACATCAGAATATGTGCAGGGAGTGGAAGTGCCGGTAGATT
>DAMAVY010000519.1:0-2248 GCA_032077725.1 Clostridium sp.
TTCATGGCCACACCTATTACAGATTCTATAGTAGGCATATTAGACAGTATCCAATCAAGGAAAGATTGTACCATAGGCATTACATTTACACCTATTTTTGTTACAAGACTCCCAAACGTCCTTTTAACTTGATCCATAGTATCAGTAAATTTAACTCCCGCATCTATAGCATCATCACTTAATACTAGACCTAATTCCTGTGCTTTTTGTTTCATTTCTTCTACAGAGCCTGCAGCACCATTTAGAAGTGGCATAAGCTCTGCTCCACTTCTACCAAAGAGTTGATTTGCTAATTTTGCTTTTTCTGTTCCTTCTTCCATCTTTTGTAGAGCTGCAACTGATTCCTCAAATATAGTTTCCTGGTCTTTTACTTTGCCCGAACTATCTTTTACACTTATTCCAAGTTTATTAAAAGCTTCTGCACCTTTTCCAGTTCCATCAGCAGCTTGATCCACTTGATTTACTAAAGTTTTAAATCCCATTTGTAACTGTTCAACATTTAATCCGGATTGGCTAGCAATAAAATCCCACTCTTGAAATGCTTTCCTACTCATACCGATTTTTTGACTTAACTTATCAATTCTATCAGTAGCTGCTGCTGATTTATTGGCAAAGCCTAAAACGGTAGCTCCAGCAGCAACCATGCCTGCTCCTATAGCTATACTTGTACCTTTAACTATTTTTTTAAATTTATCGAATGTTCCACCAGTTTTTTTAGCTTTATTATCAATGCCATCTAGCTTTTTTTGAACATTTCCATCTTTTAAATCTACACTTCCAAAGAGTTCAAATACTTTCATCTAATTACTCACCCTCTTTCTGAGGTCGTTCCTTTTTGAAACTCCTTATTATATTGTCTACATCTTCATATACTTCTTTTTCTGTCAATTGTTTTTCATTATTTGAATAGCTACCTAAGATACGTCTTTTATATTCTTCAAAACTCATGTTATCTACCCATTTCATTTCCATATATGGATATAAAGATAACCATTTATCCCAAAGTTTTTCTTCTGTTTCCTTTTCTCTTAATTTATTTATCAATTCTACACTTTCTATATAATCTAATTCCATAACAAAATTAACATCATTGTAATTTCTAAGTATTATGTCATATAAATCAGCAGCGTCTATTTCAACGCTGTCTTTAAAAAATTTATTATCTTATCCTGCTTTCTTAAGTTATATATACAATCCATAAATACATCCAAGTCTAATTCTTCAACTTCATTCTTTTTTAAATTATATAACCCACCTATAAAATTATTAATTTCATCATAAGCTTCATCATAGTTTTCAATTAATCTTTCTGCAAAAGATACTATAAGGGTCATTACTGTTTCATCTTTAACATTTTCTAACAATTCTTTTTTCTCTTCATCAGATTTATTTTCAAAATCTTTTAATTCCTTAGTGTCTATATCCTCTAGAAATACTTCTTTTATACCTTCCTTAAGGAAAGCTTGTAGTTTTAATTTTTTTACTATCTTAATTATTTTAGGTAAATCTTTTGTTTTTAAATTATTCATAACTAAATCCATTTACATTCTCCTTTTAAAATAAATTATTAAATAAAAAAGGCACCCTATAGGCACCTTTAAATTAAACTGTTTTCTTTATATATATTCTTGCTGGTAATAAGTCATCTTCTTGTGCTGGATCTGCATTAGCTGTAAAAGTAATCGGTATTACACCTTCTGCTTTAGGAGCCATAGTAACTGCTAATCCTTCTGAATTTAAAGCATTCTCTATAAGAATTATTACTGGAGTATTGTCACTTTTCCTTCCTACCCAAGCAATATTATCTATATAATCAGTATCTTTTAAATTCCTTCTAAGGTTTATTATGTCATATTCTGCATTAGATGAAGCATCAATATCAGATGCCCCGAGTGCTGCTTGAAAATTATCCTTAGTAACTTCCATTAAATTAGATTTTAAGGTTATTTCCCAATCATCTATAACTTTTAATCCTTTAGTGTGAATTGAAGCTCCATCTACTTCTATACTTCTTATTTCCGGTAATGCTGAGAACTCTCCACCACCTTGAGTGGCTCCAAGTCTAGTACCACTAAATACTCCTGTTGTTTCATCAAATGTAGCATTCTTATAAAAAGCACCAGCATTTAATAAAAATTCTTTGCTAGAATCAACTGTATATCCTTTCCATTCATTCATTTTTTTACCTCCTTATATTTCTTTATCCCAAGCATGGATTGTAAATTGATGTGGAATATGAGATATGCCT
>DAMAVY010000520.1:0-2224 GCA_032077725.1 Clostridium sp.
TAGCAATACCGCAATCCACCATAAAATATGATTTATTATCATTATCACCGCTTTCCGATGGGTTTGCCACTATAACAGCAGTGATTGGCGCTTGTTTAACTGCATTTGCTGTTTTGTCGGTTTTGTTTATAATTGTATTGGAGATTTGCTCTATTAAATTTTGTTTACTTATAAAAATAAATCGGTAACATGTTTTGTTTTTCCATGAAGGTGCCATTAAAGCAGCATTAATAATTTTATCTAATTTTTCTGTGGGTATAGGAGTTGACTTGTAGCTCTTATTACTTGTTCTGTTTTCAATTACCTTATAAAAGTCCATTATTATTCTCCTTCCTTATTACAATAGTTTTTAATTTTATGAAATAATAATCTAAAGCTTAAATTTCTATAAGGAATCATCCCTATATATTTTAGTATGTCTGAATATGTACTATTTATACTTTAAGCAAAACTATAAATAATAAAGAAATTACTGATATCATGGGTTTTTTTCTCTCAGGTAAAAAGCAATAAAATCCAGTTATAAATGAATTGCTTTTATCATATAAATATATGGAAAAATTTATTAAAATGGAGGAATTTATGAGATATAAAACACTGCTACCATCTGAGAAATGGATTGTAAAAGGTATTCCCAGTCTCTTTTTAATTGGTACTTTTATGCACTTTTTATATGATTTAAGTGGGGGAAATGTAATAGTAGGTCTTATTAGTGCAGTTAATGAAAGCGTTTGGGAACATTCAAAAATGGTGCTCTTACCTGTAATTTGTTGGTGGTCTTTTTATTATATTATAAAAGGTAAAGAACATAATATTGATAAAAATAAATGGTTTACTAGTGCTTTAATAGCTCTGCTCGTAGCATTAATAACAATTCCATTGCTATATTATTTTTATACTGAAGCATTTGGAGTAGAAATATTAGCGGTGGATATTAGTATACTATTTTTAGCACTATTATTTGGGCAATTATTAGCATTCCATTTTTATAAGTATTCAAAAGGGATAAATTCATGTATTAGTATATGTATTTTTATATTTTTAATATTGGTATTTATGATATTTACATTTTATCCACCTCATATACCATTTTTTAGAGTTAATACAACAGGTCAGTATGGAATAGGTAGTTAATTAAATATAGGCTAGTAAATAGAAGTTAATGACTAAAGCATCTACTTAAAATGTAGGTGCTTTTTATATTACTTTGAGAAAAATCATAAGTTAACTTTAAGCTATTCAAAAATACTTCTAAGTGTATTTTTTAATGTTCTTTTCGAAATAAGCAAAGGATTTTTAACTACATTATCGAATAAGGCATTTATATCAAAAATATCAAAAATTAGTAACATTTTTTTGGTACCTTGATATAGTAAGCAAGTTTTTAAAGCAAATAAATGGGGGTTTTTATAATGGAAAATATACTTTTTGTTGCAGTATCTCAAAAAATGGCAAACTTAGCCAAAGATGTGGTTGCAGAAATGGGTTTAAATATTCCCATCGTAGTGAGTACTTCTATAGAGATTCAATCAATAGTTAACCAATATCCACAAGTTGAGGTTTTTATAAGTCGCGGCAGATCAGCTCAGGTTTTGTCTCAATTAACAAATAATTCAGTTGTTGAAATCACTTCCTCTATAAATGACATTTTAGATCCAGTACAAAAGTTAACCGCTAAGGGAATAACTAAAATAGCTGTAATTGCATCCTCAAAGCTTATTGGTGATAATGTACATGATTATAGGGTTGGTGATGTTGATATTATAATGAGGCCGTTTCAACCAAAGGAATTTGAAAATTTAGCCTTACAGCTTTATAATCTGGGAGTAAAAGGGCTTGTAGCTACAACAATAGATATGAATATAGTGGAAAAATATGGAATAAAAGTTGAGCCACTAGACTCGGAAGCCTCATCAATTAAGCGAGCTATAAACGAGGCGGTGAAAATTTCCAAAGCACATGAAATAGAGCGTCTGAGAGAAAGAGAAAATTCTGAGAAGATTTATCGTTATTCTACTGAATTATATGAAGCTATTGGACAGGCAGCTGCGGCTGTTGAAGAGTTGTCAGCTTCCTCTGAGGAACTTGCCGCAACTAGTCAAGAAACAGCTAATGTTGCCAATAATGCTTTTCAAGAGGTTCACAATACCACAGAAATCTTGGAAATCATCAGGGGTGTAGCTAAGCAGACCAACCTATTGGGATTAAATGCCGCCATTGAAGC
>DAMAVY010000521.1:0-2223 GCA_032077725.1 Clostridium sp.
CATTTCTTGTTATTTTAACTAATTTACTATATAAGTTATCATCAATCTTAAATTTAATCTCATTCTTCTCATAGCTAGATTTTCCCTTGCAACCTATAGGAAATGATACTTTTTCTATGGGTTGCGAACTTATATTTATCCAATACTCCCGTGCATTTTGAGTTTGCTCTAACGAATTAATTATGATTTTATGTTCATCCATTCTTACCTACTCCCTCTATATATTTTTAAATAATCTTTAGTACTATCCATTCCTTATAATTACATCCATAGACTTAATACCCATGTGAATGTTAAGTGAACAAGTTAATTTTAATAACCATTGATATCACTTATATTTAAATATTTAGATTTATATATTTAGTCTTCAGTTTATACCCCCACTATGTCACAATATATTTCGGGAAATATATTAATACAATAGTGGAGGGTGTTGTTATGAGTTATCTTGATTTTAAAAATCAAATTCTATATTATGCATTGACTTTGAAATTATACTCTCAACTTCTTTAATTTTATCTTCCGTTACTATAGTTATATTTTTAATCAAACAACTTTCATCTTTACCAATTTGCATCAAAATATTTTCAAAATGTATTAGCATACTATCTATACTACTGTTCTTGAAAATTGTAGTAGCATACTCAATTGTAAACTTAATTGTTGTTTTATTTTCCATTGCAGATAAAGTCAAATCAAATTTGGACATCTTATTTACATTTTTATATTGCTTCAATAAAATATCATCTAATTTAATTTCATCACAAGTTACAGTATCAACCATATTAAACATTACATCGAACAATGGATTTCTGCCTGTATTTCTTCCTACATCTAACTTTTCTACTAAAGATTCAAATTGATAACTTTGGTTTTCATATGCCTTCAGTGAATTTTCTTTTACTTCTTTTAAAAAGTCTATATATTTTTTATCACCTTCTGGCTTATTTCTCAAAGCTAGGGTATTTACAAACATCCCCATTATATTTTGAAGATCTGCGTGTAGCCTTCCAGCTATAGGTGTACCTATTACTATATCTTCTTGTCCACTATACTTTGATAGTAATATATTAAATGCTGATAATAGGACCATATGCATTGTACTTCCTGTTTCTTTTGCAAGTTTTCTTAGATTTTCTGTAGTTTTTTCATCTATTTCAAGACTTACACTATCTCCTTCAAAACTTCGAATAGTAGGTCTTTCATAATCAGTAAGCATGTTTAAAACTGGTATTTCATCACTAAACATATTTATCCAATACTCTTCTTGCTTTTTCATTTTTTCTGATTTCATGAAACTATTTTGCCATGCTGCAAAATCCTTATATTGAAGTTTTAAAGCTTCTAAGTTTTTTCCATTATATAGCGTTGTAAACTCTTTTATTAATATGCTCATAGATACACCATCGGATATTATATGATGCATATCAAACATTAGTACATGCTTTTCTTTTTCAACCTTTATAAGTCCTACTCGAAGGATCGGTGCCTTATTTAAATCAAAGGCTCTTACAAAATCTTTCACAATTTTTTCCACAGTTTTATCTGTATCCTTTAAATTCGTATTTTTATTGTCCTCAGATTTATTTACACCATTTATCCAACCCACCTCAAAATGCTCTAATTTAAAATCTACACTTTGATTTACTCTTTGTATTATTTTATCTTCCATTGTATCAAAAGATGTTCTTAAGGTTTCATGTCTTCTTATTAATTCAATGAAGGATTTTTCTAATCTTTCGACATTCAGCCTTCCCTCTAACACCATTACTCCAGGCATATTATAACCTGTACTTTTCAGGTCAAATTGTTGAAGTATATACATTCTCTTCTGAGCTGAAGATGCTTCATAGTATTCTTTCTCTTCTACTTTTTTTATTGATGAGTATATACTCTCTTCTGAGCTTTCTATATATTCGCTTATACCTTTTATAGTTGGTGATTTAAATATTTCACTAAGAGGTACTTCCACATTTAACTCTTTGTGTATTTTAGAAACTAATGTTGTTGCCTTTAATGAATGACCTCCAAGTTCAAAGAAGTTATTATTTATACCAATTTTCTCTACCCCTAAAACTTCACTCCATATAGATGTTAGTTTTTCTTCTATTTCATTTCTAGGTCCTTCATATTCTGTTCTTGTTATTATACTTCCATCTGGTTCTGGTAGTGCTTTTCTGTCTATCTTTCCATTTGGTGTTAATGGCATTTTATCTAACTGTA
>DAMAVY010000522.1:0-2221 GCA_032077725.1 Clostridium sp.
TTGTACACCCTAAATCCGCTGCCAATTGTTCATATAAAATCTTTTTAATATTCATTGCTAACCTCCACCTAAATATTAATAATGCGCATTAAGTGTAATACAATTCAAAAACATTCTTATTACATATTTATACTATCATTGGATTTTTACAGAAACAACCTCATACTTAATTCTTAAACAAAAATGTGCTATCATGAAATGGGTAAATGCCTTTAAATCTTTTGGTGATGAAGGCTTAATGCGTTCCAGAAAAAACCAAACATATACTTTCGATTTTAAACTTCATGTGGTAGAGTTATATTTACCATTGGAATTATGAAACAAGAGATGTATTATGGTGTGGTTTATTATAGCTATGAAGAACTGAAAGAGACAATAGATAAATACATAAAGTATTATAATGAAAAACGAATTAAAGAGAAACTAGGATGGATGAGTCCTGTAGAATACAAGCTCAGTCTCTTGGCTGCATAAACTAATTGCGTAGCAGTTAAAAACTACTACGCAATAAAGTCTAACTTATTGGGGAGCATCAAAAGCATACATTCTTTATCAACATATGTTGTGTTGAAAATTTTCTTATCTATTTCTTACATCCATCTATATACTCCACTTGATATTCCTCATCAAAGCAAATCTCAAAAGATGCATTATCACCATATTTCTCAAGTAATTTTTTTTCAATGTTTTTAAGACTGTCAAATACATTCTGTCGTTCTTGATCTGTTAATTCATCAAGTCTATACTTATAGTCGCTTATTTCTATGTAAAAATCACCTAAATCCCAAGATAAATAATTCTCAGCGGTAACTTTATCTGCAGTGAACCACGGTTCTTTGGACAAAGCATTATAAAATTTAGGTTTTGGATTATCACCACGACTACCCATATAGACACTAAAACAATTTGCTTCTTTTTGAGATAGCTCACTTCTTATAATCTCATTAAATATCTCCTGACTGGCCATTTCAAGAGAAATATCCATTAACCCCATATAAAATGCTTGTTTAGTAGATAATCTTTTGAAGCTAAAATGTCCATATTTATTATGATTAATTTTCAAAACATGATCTGTGATTATCGAGGTTTGTTCCGTTCCATTCCTATTTTTGAAACGAATATACCAATTTTGGAAATTCCCTGGTATTTTTCTTCTACAGCCTATACTATTGGTGACACGCTCAGAATATACCATACTTTCTTTTGTTTCTCTGGAAATGTACTCCCAATTTTCTTCTCCAAAAAACTGATTCATTTCAGATTTAAATCGAATCGGCCAATTTCCACGTATGTTATTGACTATAACTAAACATATAATACAAATGATACTTATACAAATAATTGCCATCTTTTTCATTGCAATACATCCCTCCATATTATTGGAAAGTATTTATAAGGTAACACAAGCTATACTTTAACTTTCTTCCTATTTTCCTATTATATTTTGTCCCCTGCATTAAGCAAGTGTCCCAATACTTTAAGCTTTTCTAATTTACTCAACCATATTCATTTTTATGGCATAGATATTTTCCCTCTAACAATAAAAATAGGGGTATCCTGGTAGCTGAACTTCTACTCATATCCTATTGTAGTAATTCCAACACCTGGAGGCCTTATAATTCACACTTTTCAGCCTTTTATTTTTTTACCCTTGACATCAATACTACTGTCTCAACGTGTGTTGTGGCAGTTAAATGATAATAATACACATAAAAAATTATAGTGATGGGGTAGCCTTTGCAAATTATATGCTATTTATGCAACCGGCTATTATTAATTTATAAGAATTATATTCACTTTCTATTTGACAATCTAATTAAATTATCAATACTATTCATTTTGCCTTCTCTAATCTTGCTTTACTATGATAAAATAATCAGTCTCATGTGATATTTTATTTTATCACAGGAAACTCCCAATATTTTTAACTTGTGGTTGAATATGATTTGCACACTTTATTAGTAACTATTCAGTTACTAATAAAGTGTAAAACATATGAATTGAAATAACAAGTTATTTTGGAAAATAATTATAATTCTTTTCTAATTAAGTATTATAACCTAAACTTCATTCGTGCTTTTATGTTTTTATATTCTTAGGTCCCTAGCACATTAGTACTACTATATTGGAACCTCCTAGAGTGAATATAGTTTCTACATATATAAAAATGGCCTTGAATTTTAATCAAAGCCATTAAATAATTTATTGCTTAAGAACTCCC
>DAMAVY010000523.1:0-2220 GCA_032077725.1 Clostridium sp.
GTATTAGCTAGTAATCTTTTTTATAGGCATGTGCCGCCTAAATTAATAACTGAAGTCATAGGGGTGTGTCATGGTTCTTCAATCCTTTAAGTTTCGCCGTTAAATGATTTTTGTATTTCATTATTAAAAAACATATGATTTTTAGGTTTTCCCAGGTTTATCGCTTATATTGGTATGATTATTGCTTTAATTATTATATATGGTAAATATAAGGTGATTAAACAAGGGGGCTTTTATAATGAATAATGAAACTTTAAAAAAAGCAGGTTTTGCTACAAGGGCTATACATGCTGGACATAAAAGAGATCAATATGGAGCACTTGCTACTCCTATTCATCAAACTTCCACTTTCATTTTTGACTCAGCGGAGCAAGGGGGAAATAGATTTGCTCTTAAAGAACCTGGATATATATACACTAGACTTGGAAATCCAACCAATACTGAACTAGAAGAGAAATTAGCTATGCTTGAAGGTGCAGACGCTTGTATGTCAACGGCTTCTGGCATAGGTGCAGTATCATCAGCATTTTGGACAGCATTAAAGGCAGGAGATCATATTGTTGCATCAAAAACACTTTATGGATGTACTTTTGCATATTTAAATCATGGATTAACAAGATATGGTGTAGAAGTTACTTTTGTTGATGTTACAGATCCAGAAAATGTTAGAAAAGCTATGAGACCTAATACAAGAGTAGTTTATTTAGAAACACCAGCAAATCCAACTTTGCTTATTACAGATATTCAAGAAATATCAAAAATAGCTCATGAAAATGAAAATTGTTTAGTTATGGTAGATAATACCTTCTGTACTCCTTATATTCAAAGACCACTTGAATTAGGTGCAGATGTAGTTATTCACTCAGGTACTAAATTCTTAAATGGACATGGAGATGTTATTTCTGGATTTGTAGTTGGAAATCAAGAATTTATAAATCAAGTTAGATTATTTGGAGTTAAAGATATGACTGGAGCAAGCTTAAGTCCATTTAATGCTTTCTTAATTATAAGGGGAATGAAAACATTACAAATAAGAATGGAAAAACATTGCAAAAATTCAATGGAAGTAGCTAAATTCCTAGAATCTCATCCAGCAGTTGAAAGAGTTTATTATCCAGGACTTGAAAGTTTTGAACAATATGACCTTGCTAAAAAGCAAATGAGTCTTCCAGGGGCAATAATTGCCTTTGAAATAAAAGGTGGAGTTGAAGAAGGAAGAACACTAATGAATAATCTTCATTTATGTTCTTTAGCTGTAAGTCTCGGAGATACAGAAACTTTAATAGAGCATCCTGCATCAATGACACATTCACCTTATACACCTGAGGAAAGAATGGAAGCTGGAATATCTGATGGTTTAGTAAGACTAGCGGTTGGTCTTGAAGATGTTGAAGATATTATTGCTGATTTAAACCAAGGATTGAATTTAATAGTAAAATAATTGGAATCGTCAAGAGATATAATGAAAAATTCATAAGCCAATGATATTAAAAGTATCATTGGCTTATTTATTGTTTTCTTATGTAAAAATAATTCTCTGAAAATATGCTTATAATATAAACAGATGGAAAATATACCTTAGATGCTGTAAAATAAAAGTAAATCAAATCGGATAAAAATAACAAGGGGGGATAAACATGAAGAAAAATGTGAAGAAAATTATAACTACGATGGTACTTATTGTACTAGTATTAACGTTAGCTGGATGTGGAAATAACATTGCAAGTAAATCAATTGAACAAGCTAAAATTGCAATAGAAACCAAAGATTATGAAAAAGCTTTAGCATCATTACAATTAGCTTTAGACAAAGATAGTGATAACAAGGAAGCTAAACAATTATATTCTATAGTAGAAAATTATCAAAAGGCTAAGGGGCTAATGGAAGAGAATAATACTTACGAAGCTCAAAAAGTTTTAGATGGAATAGATGCAGAATATGTTAATTATGCAATTAAAGAAGATGTTGATTCATTAAAATTACAAATCAAAGAAAAAATTAAAGAGGTTGAATTGGTTAATAGCAATTTGAAAAAATTATTAACCCTAGTTGATGAAAAAAATTATGATGAAGCAAATACTTTAGTTGAAGAAATAAATAAAAGTTCATTAAATGAGGAACAAAAAAACAGCGTAAATGAATTAAAAACAAGAATTGATTCAGAAGTAGCTCAAATTGAAACTCAGAAAAAAGCTGATGAAGATGCCCGTGTAGCAGAAG
>DAMAVY010000524.1:0-2211 GCA_032077725.1 Clostridium sp.
GTTAATATCTATAGATGGAACACTTAAAGATACTGTAGGTGTGAAGAATCCATATAGGTATAGAGGGTATAGGTATGATAGTGAGACTCGATTGTACTACTTAAATTCAAGATACTACAACCCTGAGTGGGGAAGGTTTATCAATGCAGATGATACAGGGATATTGCAAGCAACAAAAGGTGAACTACTTGGGCATAACCTTTATGCATATTGTACTAATGACCCTGTAAACCACTCTGATGATGATGGCTTTTGGAAATTACCAAACTGGGCTAAGGTTACAATTGGGGTTGTAGCTATTGCAATAGCTGTAGCAGCAACAGTTGCAACTGGAGGAGCTGCAGCACCTGCTCTAATTGGTGCTTTACAAGTTGCTGGAACATCCGCTGCAATCGGTGCGGGCATTGGAGGAATTAGTGGATATGTAAGTGGAGGTTGGAAGGGGGCATTAAATGGTGCTATTAATGGTGCAAGTGATGGATTTATGTGGGGGGGTATTACGGCAGGTGCAACAGCTGCTAGTTTAGCTACTAAAAGTATAAGAATACAAAGAATTGGTAGGATGTCAGGAGCTAATACCCCAGCAAAATATCCTGGTGTTAGATATGTAAAAGGCAATAAAATACGTTCTATTGAATTGCATACACCACATAATGGACATGGATGGCATCTTCAATCAAATAAATGGACACTACAGAATCCAAGGTTTATGGGGCAATATTACAGGACTGGAGTGGCTTGGAGGAAAACACTGTTTATAAAGTGATTATAGGAGAAAAGCAATGATTGAGTGTGAATTGGAAATAATAAAGAAACCAAATATGCTGATAATTACAACAAATGATAAATATGATAGTCTTAATGAAGAATATTTTAAAATACCTAATGAGATAATTAGAACAATATATAATTTTTTTATAGCAAAGTTTGATATAATTGAGTTCAGTGAAATAAATTACGATGATGTAAATAAAGTGCAAGATGGAAAAATAATAGCATTAAATCAATCAATTTCAACAAAACTAATAAATAGAATAATAAAAGGTGTAACTCAAAACGTAGTATTTAGAAAGTTTGAGTCAAGTAAGTTAGATAATGAATATATAGAGGAACTTTACCTGGTAGGAGATACAAATGAAAATAATATATCTCACCAATTATCTACAATAAAAGCTATAGGGATAGAAGAATTGACTGAACAATTAATACTAATATTTCCTTTTGTTATGACGATATTTGATTCAAGTAGTATCAATATATATTGTAAATATGTATCATATCTTGAAGTTTTATTAGACAGCTTTGCTCCATTAAAAAAAATATATAACATAAAAGTATATAATAATTAATTTATGTGGGTGGCGTCCTAGTTACAAAAATTTAAATATCAATGCAAAAATAAAATGTTTTAATTGAATAAATATTTTAAATGAGCTTTAAATTAAGTTTTATCAATATTTTAGTTATTTTGTACATTAACATTATTTTTGATTGCCTCATAATTAGAATTCTGAGGTGAGGGGAGTAACCTTTTCAACCGAATCAAAGGAAAAGTCAAATATATATCATAATAATAGTAACATTGAGGGCTAACGTTCAGATCGTTAGCTCCTTTCTATTGCCAAAAATCAAGTGAAAGGAGAATGGATATGGCAACAGATTTTGTTTTGTATACAAATTCAAAAGATACTTGGAGGAGGATGGCAAGAGCCCAAAGACCATAGAAAGCTACGTTGGTGATATTGCTGGTTTTGTAACATATCTTCAAAACATGGGGGTAAAGTTTCAAGGAGACCTCATAAGATTCTATGTCACAAGCTTCCGAACATACCTCATTGAAAGCCAATATGAGACAGCTATATCAAAAAAAAATCAATAGTCTACAATCTTTTAATAACTTTCTCATTGGAAATAACCATATAGGGGAAATTGTAGTAAATCTTAGAAAAGACAGAATGAAGGTAGCCTTTGGTTCAGAAAAACAAGTGGAAGTATTCTCAGATAAACAGATAGAGAGGATGCTATTCTACATCTAAAACGAGGACAAAGAAGCCTAAGAGATAAAATAATAATTCTACTACTAATGCATATAGGAGTAGGGGTCAGCAAACTTTGTGGTATAAAAATAAAAACATTGAGCTTAAATAGCGGAATCTCTTACAATACAGAATATAGTTACAAGGGAGGCTATGCAGGCTCAACAACTTCAAT
>DAMAVY010000525.1:0-2196 GCA_032077725.1 Clostridium sp.
TTGCATCAGTAGTAACGCTAACCGCTACTTATGAAGACAAAATAGTAATGGGGGTAATTTTTTTACTTATAGGAGTTTTTATAGCTATCCTCCTTAGTATAGAGCTTTTGATTATTTATTTTGCATTATACAGGAGATTCAAAAAAATATATGTAATTTTGACGGAGGAAGGAATTATATACAACAATGCTGGTGGTAAAATAAGAATTCCTTATGAAAACATAAAAGCATTAAAGTTCCCATCAATAAGATATACTGGTGGCTGGATAAAAATTTTACATGGTAGCGGGAACATAAGACTTACTGTAGTTTTAGAAAATATAGGAGATATGGTAAAGAGTCTAAAGAATAAACTTGATGAGAAAAACATGTCTAATATTTATAATGATAAAGCAATGTACAAATTTTTTAAGACTGCAAAATACAGTGACCAAAGCTGGGAAAGAATATATGAAAATATAAAGCTTTATATTATTACTATTCTTGTAAATCTTGGTGTTGCAGCGATATTCTCAGGTTTTATTACTGAAGTTACTTTTAAAATATATGCTTTTATAGCAGCGTTAGTAGGACCTCTCCTAGTCTTCTTTATTACAGAAATAATTTTTGGAAGAAAATTAGCAAAAGGAGCATCAATAGAAAACTTTTCTGTTCCTAATAGAGATAAACAATTTGAATATAAAATATATAAGTGGTCTTTCGGAATTTACTTAATTATTTTTTTATTCATGCTGATAATGGCAGCCATATAACTTATAACTTAATGAAATACTATGGCCAGTGAAAGGAGCATAACATGCCTTTGACTGGCTTTTTTGTTTTGGGACCTAACTAATATTGTCTTAAGAGAACATTGAAACATTTATTTGCGGTTCTGATTAAATCTTACTATTAAAATAGGAAACCCCGCAAACCCGCATGGAGCCAACAACTTTTTAAAAAGTTAAAAAGTTAAAATGAAACTCTTCAATCATAGAAAAATGTGGTATGTAATGTAAAAATATATAGTTTAGTGTTAAAATGGGTTAAGAGTTGTGGTTACAATAGGAAGGACTATACGTTGGACTATTAATTACAAGGATGAAATTTATAAATTATAAAATAAGATAAAAAATATAATAAGAATTTTTACACGGAAACAATATGGAAACAAATTCGTTAATTTTGGTAAAATCATCATGGTAATATTTAGATATACCAAATATAAGGAGTGATACTTTATGAAAAGAAAAGCTATAATTTCATCAATCTTAATATTATCAATTATGTTAAGTGTTTCAGCGTGTGGAAATAAACAGAAGAAAATTGTATTAACAAGTGATGTAAAACAAGAAGCAACAATGCAGGAAAATGAAATTAAAAAATTTATTGCAGATGGAACTGATTTTTTAAATAACGGAAAATATGATGATGCTAAAAGCACTTTTGAAAAAGCCATTTCAATGGATAAGGCTAACAAGGGAGCATATATAGAAATAAAAAATAAATATATGGAAAAGCAGAGAATAGATGATGCTTATTATATTATAAAATTAGCTATAAGCAATAATGTTGATACAGAAAATATGAAGGTGTTATTGAATGATATGAAAACAAAATTTGAAGTTGCTAAACTAGACGTAGATGTATATCAAAATAATGCATACAATCTACCAACTAAAATTAAAGTAAAAATAAACAATAAGAATGAAGACGTTGATGTTGTTTGGAATAATACAAGTGTAGATACAAGCAAATTAGAAAGTATAAAGTACGAAGGTAAAATAGTACAGTATGATAGAAGTGCTGAATTAAATCTTAATGTATTAAAAGTCGAAAAAATAAAAAAAGTTGGCTGGATAAGCGAATTATATGAGGAGAACGGTAAAAAACATTTAAAATTTGATGATGTAGAATTTTTTTTGAATAAAGATTCTAATGATGAAACAGCTGACATAGAAGCTAGAAAAGATGATGCGGATTCACTTTTACCTGAAGGAAGTGTATCTGATGACTACTATATTAGAAATAAAGATGATAGTTTGGTGACTTACAATATTGCACCAAATGTAGAGATAAGTGTTTGTGGCTGGACGATTAATTTAGATACTATAGATAAACAAAAAATCAGCTATGACAAGTTTAAAGCTTTAGACAAGGGTTACGGACCTATCTATAAAAAACTTTTATGCTATATATATTTAGAAAATAATGAAG
>DAMAVY010000526.1:0-2189 GCA_032077725.1 Clostridium sp.
AAATATATATTAGTCCCTCCAAGTTGTATCCTTAAAGCTCCTGCTGTAGCAGCTTCAGGATAAGCACAGTTAGGGCTTTTATGATTTTTTCTATCTCTAATCATTATCCTAAAGCTCTCAATTATATTTCCATTTACTATGGGAGCCGTAATACACATTAATATTCCAGTGAGCCTTGCAGGAATTAAATTGAATAAATCATCCACCTTAGCTGGAAAAAATCCTATGTGCAAATACTTTTCATTCATATATCCAAGCATAGAATCCATGGTATTAATGCCTTTATACATCATAGCCAGTGGCGCTCCACCGAGCATTGCATAAAATAGGGGTGCAATGATTCCATCAGCAGCATTTTCTGCTACCGTCTCCACATCCGCCCTTATTATTTCACTTTCCCTAAGTTCACTTGTATCTCTACCAACAATGTAGGAAAGTTTTAATCTAGCATCTTTTATATCTCCTGTTTTTAATGAGTTATAGACTTTTTTTGCTTCTTTACCTAAGGATTTACAAGCTAAGGTAGTCCACAAAATAAATACATTTAACCCGTGATAAATATAAAAGTTATCTCTTGCTACATAAAGTATTAAAAATGGAATTATAAAACTTACAAGGGCTACACTTAATACTATAAGTCCTCCAAAAGCTTTTAGTGACCTATTAGTTTTACATAGTTTTCTTCCCTTGTTTTCTAAAGCTTTTATAAGCTTTCCTATGTATACTACTGGATGAGGAAACCAATATGGGTCTCCTATTATCCAGTCTATTACTACTGCTAAAATTATATCTATTAGTTGCATAATTATAAAACTCCTACTTCTTTAGTCCCATTATTTCATAGATCATGTCAATATCAAGACTTTCTCTTACTATGTCTGCGAGGATATCCAAATTCTTTTCTCTTATATTTTCGTAATTTATTGATTTTTTTAGTTCCAATCCTTTTTTTGATCTAAGCTTATTCATAAGCTTTTCTCTAAACTCTAAGCCATCAAATATACCATGGATATATGTTCCAAAGATATTTCCACCCTTATTAATTGCTCCATCTAATCTTTCCTCAGGTTCTCCATTAGAATTATATATATTAAAAAGTGGTGTAGCATTTTTTCCATAGGTACAATTACCCATGTGAATTTCATAGCCATAAATATCACATTCTTGACCTTTAGCCATAACTCTTGTAGTGACCTTTTCACTTTCAAATACTGTATCTATATCTAAAAGTTCCATGCCTATTGTTTCTTCACAATTAGATTCAACTTTACAAGGGTCTTTTAATGTATTCCCAAGGATTTGGTATCCTCCACAGATTCCCATAACCATTCCTTCTTTAGAATAGTTTTTTATCATTTCCTCAAGTCCTGAGCTTCTCAGCTTCAGTAAATCACCTATGGTATTTTTGGTTCCTGGAATTATTAAAAGATCTGGATTTCCAAACTCCTCTTTTGATCTTATATATCTTACTGAAACATCCTCTTCTAACTTTAAAGGATCAAAATCAGTAAAGTTTGAAATATGAGGAAGTTTTATTATTGCTATATCTATATCATTAGTTTTTTTCTTGTTAAATTCCATTGCCCCATCTTCATCTTCTAAATCCAAGGTGAAATGTGGAACAGTTCCAAGGCAAGGCTTATGTATTATATCTTCAAGCATGGTAATACCAGGCTTAAGTAGTTCTATATCTCCACGGAACTTATTTATTATGGTTCCCTTTACTCTATTTTTTTCACTGTCATCTAAAAGAAGAAGTGTCCCTGCAAGAGAAGCAAACACTCCGCCCTTGTCTATATCACCTACAATTAACACTGGTGCATCTACCATTTCTGCCAGTCCCATATTTACTATATCTCTATCTCTTAAGTTTATCTCAGCAGGACTTCCTGCTCCTTCAATTACAATAATGTCAAATTTCTTTTCCATCTCTTCAAATTGCTTCTTTAACTTTTCTGCAAATTCCAGCTTCATATTATGGTATCCTATAGCGGTGCTATTTCCAAACACCTCACCATTAAATACAATTTGACAGTTTTTATCACTGGATGGTTTTAGTAGTATAGGGTTCATGTACACTTCTGGTTCAAGTCCCGCAGCATAAGCTTGAAGTACTTGAGCCCTTCCCATTTCCTTACCATCATGAGTTATATATGAATTTAAAGACATGTTTTGTGATTTTTATGGAC
>DAMAVY010000527.1:0-2179 GCA_032077725.1 Clostridium sp.
ATAGAATAGTGCAGAAGATCGATGATTTCTATGAATTTAAGCTAGTGCATAGAAAAGAGAATGAAGAAATAGCAAGTATAGTAGACAACTTTATAAAACCATTTAATTTAGAAAAAGCACCATTATTTAGAGTAGAACTTGTAGAATTAAAAGATAAAAATTATCTATTAATAGACATGCACCATATAATATCGGATGGTGTGTCTATGGATATATTAATAAAGGATTTTACATCACTATATAATGGGGAAGATTTAGAGCCTTTAAAGCTTCAATATAAAGATTTTGCAGTATGGCAAAATGACTTCTTAAAATCAGAAGAAATGAGAAAGCAAGAAAAATATTGGATTGATAGATTTAGTGGTGAAATACCAGTATTAAATATGCCTACTGATTATGAAAGACCTATTATTCAAAGCTTTGATGGAGATAGTGTAAGCTTTGAAATAGATGAGATAACCACAAAGGCTCTAAGGAAGCTCTCAAGAGAAACAGGGGCAACAATGCATATGGTGCTATTATCAGCCTTTAATATACTTCTATCTAAATATAGTGGACAAGATGATATAGTGGTAGGAATTCCAATAGCGGGAAGACCACATGCAGATCTACAAAATATGATGGGGATGTTTGTAAATACTTTAGCTTTAAGGAACGAGCCTAAAGGGAATAAACAGTATTTAGACTTCTTAGAAGAAGTAAAAGAAAATTCTCTAAACGCCTATGATAATCAAAGTTATCAGTTTGAAGAGCTAGTTGAGAAGTTGAATATAAAAAGAGATACAAGTAGAAATCCATTATTCGATGTAATGTTCAATATGATAGATACAGTAGCTGATATTAGTATTGGATTAGGAGACCTGTTATTAAATCAATATGATACTGGAAATAAAGTATCAAAATTTGATTTAACTTTAAATGTATTAGAAGAAGTTAATATATTAAAGTTCAGCATAAATTATTGTTCAAAGTTATTTAATAAAGAAACCATAGAAAGATTAAGGAGTCATTATGTTAGAGTATTAGATAATATAATGAATAATACAAGAATAAAAATATGCGAAATTAATCTATTAACAGAAACAGAAAGAAATCGAATGATGTATGGATTTAATGATACGAAGGTAGATTATCCTAAGAATAAAACTATACAAGAACTATTTGAAGAACAGGTTGAGAAAACACCAGATAATATTGCGGTTGTATTTGAAGATAAGAAACTGACTTACAGGGAGTTAAATAAAAAATCTAATCAAATTGCAAGAACATTGAGAAAAAAAGGTGTTAAGGCTGATTCTATAGTAGGGATAATGGTAAAGAGATCCTTGGAGATGATAGTTGGAATAATGGGAATTTTAAAGGCTGGAGGAGCATATTTACCAATAGACCCAAGTTATCCAAAAGAAAGAATAGAATATATGCTAAAGGATAGCAAATGTGAAGTTTTATTAACTGTAGCAAGTTCAGAAAATAATATAGAATTCACTAAAGAAGTCATAGATCTATTTAATGAAGATTGGTTTGAAGGTGATTTAAGTAATCTAGAAAAAATAAATAATTCAAGGAATCTAGCATATGTTATCTACACTTCAGGAACTACTGGAAAACCTAAAGGGGTAATGATTGAGCATAGACAATTGAACAATTTTATTCATGGCATAACCAATGAAACAAACTTAATACAATATAGTAGTATATTGTGTATTACCACAATTTCTTTTGATATTTTTGCACTAGAAACTTTATTACCATTAACAAAAGGGCTTAAAATAGTAGTGGCAAATAATGAAGAACATGTTAATGGAGAAAAGCTTGGTAATCTTATAGAAATTAATGAAGTGGAAATTATGCAAGTTACTCCATCAAGACTAAAGGTTTTACTAGAAAATACAAGCTTTAAAAAATCCTTATCATTACTTAAATTAATGTTAATTGGTGGAGAAGCTTTGACAGATAATTTGATTCAAGAGTTAAAGTATTATAATCACTTAAAAATTTATAATGTATATGGTCCAACAGAAACAACAGTATGGTCAACTATTAAACAAATAAAAAATAATGAAAAAATAACTATAGGGAAACCAATAAGCAATACAAGTGTCTATATTATAAACAAGAACAATGAACTAGTGCCAGTAGGAGTAGTGGGAGAACTTTGCATAGGAGGAGATGGATTAGC
>DAMAVY010000528.1:0-2175 GCA_032077725.1 Clostridium sp.
CTTCTGGAATAAATTTATCTTTAGATGAAACAATTAAAATTTTATTGGGGCAAACTTCTTCACCAACACCAACACCAACACCAACACCAACACCAACACCAACACCAAGTACCGAAATACAAGAAAATAAAATTGTTGGAGGCAGTGGAATGTGGGTAGATCCTTTAGCAATAAACCAGTTAAGAGTTGCTGGTCTAGCTAATGTAAAAAGTGCTACTTTTGGGAAAGTTAGAAATGGAGGTACTAGAAACCATCAAGGTATAGATTTAGCTGCTGATTCCGGTACAAATATTTTTGCGGTATGTAGTGGAGTTATTGCTATTGCAACAGATAGTGGAAAGGCATATGGCAAAATTATAGTATTAGAAGTAAACATTGATGACTTGCCTGAAAAGCAAAAAACTTATGCATCAAGAAATATTACAAACAGCCATTCAATTTATTTTTTTTATGCACATCTATCTACCATAGATGTTGAAAAAGGAGATGTTGTTGATGCTAAGACAATTTTAGGTAAAACGGGTTCTACTGGAAATGCTAGGGGAATGACTACTATATCAAAAGGGGGACATTTGCATTTCGAGGCAAGGAGTTCAGCATTGCTCGGTACAGGCTTGCAAGGAAGATTTGACCCTATTCCTTTTTTTATAACCAAATTGATTTAGGCACTTAAAATATGAAAATACTTAAATCTATAGTAATAATTAGCAGTAGCTTCTTTTCACTATCATGTCACGCAAAAAATATAGATTGGAATGATTATCAGCAAAGTGCTACCCAAATTAAAGAACCAGTTTTATTTCTGGATCAATTTGGTAGATTCTCTCAATTAGATAAAAATTTTAAATTAAGTTTGGTTGATTATGGGGATAAAAACAAAAAATATTCTGGTGGAGATTACATTCTTAAGAGTTATGGCATCGAAGTTTTAAATAATCAAAAAGAATATATTTTATATCAAAGTACTGTGCCTTTGAAATCAACTGTAGATTTAAAAGTACTTTATCAAGATAAAAAAATAGTTGCCTTTCGGATAAGGGAATTTAGTGAATTAGATTATGTGAAAAGACCTTATAAAAAATTTATATCTAATTTTTTTATATATAATAAGTTGTCAAATTTAGTCATTGAAGCTCCAGTGGTAAATTCTTCATCTACTAATTTAGAAAGTGATTATGGGAGTATATTGGCTGGTGATAATTTTTCTTATATTAAAGAAGAGAAAAAATATTTATATAATGCAAATATTAGAGAAAGTAACAGGAAAATTAATGACTATAAATTGATTTTAGATTCAGATTTAAAGTGCTTAACATTTACTCTAGGGTGTGAAAATATTAATTATAGAAATTTTCTTGAAAAATAATTTTTTAGATTGCTACATTATAGTGAATGTAGCATTCACCGACCTTATATTTCACCCTTCCAAAACCTCTTCCAGCAATTCCTCACTCGGCGCAAAGTAATATGCACCATCTATTGGAGTCACGAAGTGGAGCAAGCGGTCATGTATTCCATCGCCAGACGTACCGAACATACGCTCTAACATGGCATCAATAATGTTTAAATCTTTGGTGTAGGCAATGAAGAACAGGCCTTGGTCACCACGACCATCACCATAAGGCAGGGAGTGACGTAAAATTTCCATTTCTTCACCTTCCTCGTCTTCAACTACTGTACGAGCAACATGTGCATTGGCAGGTTTTACATCATCATCGAGCTCAATTGATTCAAGCTTGGTACGACCCATTACTTGCTCTTGAGCATCAACTTTTAGCTTTTTCCATTTTTCCAGATTATGCGCATAACGCTGTGCAAAAATAAATGAACCATCCTGGAAAATACCGGCATCTTCACCGACTAAAGCGACTTCAGCGCGATCATCCGGGAATTGCGGGTTTTCAGTACCATCGATGAAGCCGGTAATATCACGTCCATCAAAATAGCGGAAGCAGACACGTTCATCCAGCACTTCAACCTGATCGCGAATTCCTTCAAAGAAAGCCTGACTTAAAGCAAAGCAGATATCGGCACGTGCGCTAGCAATATGAATCAGTACATCCGCAGGAATAACTGGCATATCAAATGAACCTTGAATCGGCTCGAGTTGTTTAAAGCCTACAGGAGCTTGATCATAAAGTTTCGCCCACAATTCAGGACCAAAAGCCACGCCTG